>JAUYEO010000002.1 GCA_030689795.1 Desulfobacterales bacterium
TGTTCTTTTTAAAGAAAAAAAGATACACGGCAAAAAGCCGGATAAAATAGCGCGTCTCGGCCTGGCCCGCACTTTTCAGAATATCGAGCTTTTCAGCCATATGAATACCATGGAAAATATCATGCTTGGCCGCCATATTTATATCAGGACGGGCATTTTCCATGGCGCAACCATGTGGGGAAGGCGCTCACATGCAGGAAAAGAAGAGATAACCCACCGCCGGAAAGTCGAAGAGATAATAGATTTTCTCGATCTTCAGTCTGTAAGAAACAAGTTTGTCGGGGGTCTTCCTTACGGCACACAGAAGCTGATTGAACTCGGGAGGGCTCTTGCGCTTGAACCTGAACTGCTTCTTCTTGATGAACCGTGCGCCGGAATGAATTCGGAAGAGAAGCAGGACATGATTTTCTGGATCAAGGATATCCAGGATGAGCTTGGAATCACAATGCTTCTTATCGAGCATGATATGAACATGGTCATGGATATTTCAGACAGGATACTTGTTCTTAATTTCGGAAAATCCATCACTGAAGGAACACCCCAGGAGGTGCAGCGGCATCCCGAGGTGTTAAAGGCGTATTTAGGGGAGGATGAAACCGTTGGGCACGATGCTTGAGATAAAGAATATTGAAACCTATTATGACCTGATCTATGCCATACGGGGCGCCTCTCTTTCAGTTGAAGAAGGGACAATTACGGCAATCCTCGGAAATAACGGAGCCGGCAAATCGACTGTTTTAAAGACCGCGATGGGTCTTATTGAAGACCAGCCCGATAAGGGAACCATAGAATATATGGGTAAACGTATTGACGGGATGGATACGGAAGAGATTGTGCGGATGGGCATCTCGTATGTTCCAGAAGGTAGAGAGGTTTTTAAAGAGCTCACGGTAAAAGAAAACCTTCTTATGGGGGCTTATTTAAGAAAGGATAAATCGGGAATAAAGGAAGATACTGAACGAATATATAAAAATTTTCCGATATTAAAAGACAGGGAAAATCAATGGGCCGGAACACTTTCCGGCGGAGAACAGCAGATGCTTGCCATCGGAAGGGCGCTTATGAACAGGCCCAGGCTCCTTTTTCTTGATGAGCCCTCCCTCGGCCTTTCCCCGATTCTTGTCAAGGAAATTTTCAGTATTATTAAAGCAATCAATTCCGAAGGAGTTACAATTCTTCTAGTGGAACAGAATGCGAGAATGGCGCTTTCAGTTTCAGACGTTGGTTTTATTCTTGAAAACGGCCGGTTTGTCATGAAGGGAAAGTCAAAAGATCTGATGGAAGACAAGGATGTCAGGGAATTTTACATGGGAGTCCGTTCAGAGGCGTCTGCAAAGGGATATCAGAGGTGGAAGAGGAAGAAGCAGTGGAGATGAAAAACGTTGAGTTAAATACTGTCCCAGGGGTTTTTAAAAGCACCGTATCAAAATATGGCGACAGGGTGTCCATGCGGAAAAAGGAGTACGGACTGTGGCATGACATCTCCTGGAACGAATATTATAAACGGGTCGGATATGTGGGCTCCGCTCTGATATCGATGGGGCTTGAAAAAGGCGACTGCGTTTCAATCATCGGGGATAACTGCCCGGAATGGGTTATTGCGGATATGGGCATACAATGCTCCGGAGCTGTTTCGGTAGGAGTCTATGCCACCAATGCCCGGCCACAGGTTGAATATGTAATCAACAATTCAGAATCAAAATTCTTTTTCGTCGAAAACGAAGAGCAGCTCGATAAATGGCTCATGTTCAAAGAGAACGTCCCCAAATTGATAAAGGTAATAGTGTGGGACACGGAAGGCCTGAGGACTTTCAAAGATCCGATGGTCATGACTTTTTCCGAACTGCTTGAGTTTGGGAGAAAGGTCGCAGCAGAACAACCGGAACTTTTTGAAAAAAGGGCTGAAGAAGTCGGCCCGGAAGATCTTTCCGTGCTTATCTATACTTCCGGAACAACAGGGCCTCCCAAGGGGGCAATGCTTTCGCACGGTAATGTCACATGGATGGCAAATGCGGTTTCCAAAACAAATGAAGTCTATCCTTCGGATGAGGTTCTTTCCTTTCTGCCTCTCTGCCACATATTTGAAAGATTATTTTCAGTCTTTATCCATATAACTTACGGGTACATTGTAAACTTTGTCGAAAAACCGGATACGGTTACAGACAACATGGGTGAAGTATCGCCCACAGTCGGCTACGCGGTGCCCAGGATATGGGAGAAGTATTATTCGGCTATTCTTATAAGGATGTCCGATGCCACATGGTTCAAGAAGGCGGTTTTTTTTACGGCCCTCAAAATAGGGAAAAAAAGAGCGGCGCTCCTGATGGATTTTAAAGCAGTGCCTTCTTATCTTGAACTTTTGTTCAAGATTGCCTATTTTGCCGTTTTCCGGAAGCTTAAGGAGAAAATGGGCTTTGACCGCTTCCGTGTTGCATATTCGGGCGCTGCCCCCATATCTCCCGATGTGCTCCGTTTCTTTCAGTCGATAGGGGTTAACCTTATTGAAGGATACGGGCAGACGGAAGGGACAGGCGTTACAACAATGTCGAGAATAGGGAGAGTGAAGTTCGGAACCGTCGGACCCCCGCTTCCCGGAACAGAGATTAAGATAGCTGAAGACGGAGAAATCCTTGTAAAGTCACCGGGCGTATTCAAAGGGTATTTTAAAAACGAAAAGGCAAGCGCTGAAACGGTTAAGGACGGATGGCTCTATTCAGGTGATGTCGGGGTAATAGACAATGACGGTTTCTTGAAAATTACCGATCGCAAAAAAGACATCATAGTTACTGCCGGCGGAAAAAACATTACACCTCAGTATATTGAGAACAAGCTGAAATCGAGCATATATATAAATGATGCGGTGGTGATTGGCGACAGAAGAAAGTTCTTAAGCTCTCTTATCATGATTGATGAAGACAACGTTGTAAAGTATGCTCAGGATAAGAAGATCCAGTTTTCAACGTATAAAGACCTGACGCAGGCGCCGGAGGTACAGGAATTGATACAGGGTGAGATTGACAAGGTAAATGAAACATTGTCAAGGGTTGAAAGTATTAGAAAGTTCAGGGTCCTTCCCAAGAAGCTTTATGAAGAAGACGGTGAAGTTACGCCTACCATGAAGGTCAAGAGAAAGAGTGTGAATGAAGCTTTCAAAGATCTTATCGAAGCGATGTACAAATAACCTTATTTCCACTCTCCGGCCTTTTCTGAAAACCATTTTTTCACCTTTCAACAGGAATCCAGCAATTTGTTCTTGACAATAAAACATATCATCATATAAACATACATTGATATGTTAATGTATTTATTAAAAGGTCGTTATAGCAAGGAAGAATACATGCATAATACAGCCCAGGAACAGATGGTACTGTCCAGCGAATGTCTTCAGATTGCAGCCGCGTTAGCTAAGGGATTAGCGGATGAAAATCGCCTGCGGATTCTGTATTACCTCAGCAACGGTAAAAAGTCTGTCAACAGCATCGCGGAGGAATTGAATTTGTCTCAGCCCCTTGTTTCTCATCATTTGCGGGAGCTGAAACGTTATCTCCTGGTTCATGTAGAGCGAAACGGCCCTTTTATTTACTATGAAATCGTTGACCTCGAAATTCTGAATATCGTCCAAATGCTGGCGACGGTGGCCCGGGAGTTGTTTGCTAAAAGAAAAACATTTTAGATATGGGAGAAAGTGGAAGCATCATGGGAAAGATTCTTGAAATCGTCAATCACATGGACCCAAAAACAGCATTGACTGAAATGGCCGCAGCCTTGAAAAGGCTTTTTCCGCTGCTGGATGAAGAAACCCGAAGCAATTTTGTCATGAACCTGATCGGTGAGTCCGGCAGCGATAAAGTATCCAGCATGGTACATCTCTGACTGGCCGAGTGCATGGGCGAAGGTGTCGACCCGACGCAAATGTGCCAGAGCCTGGTGGATAAGGTTACCCAGTCAAAACAACTGATGGCGATCAGTAACCCTGAAATACTGGTTCTTTTTGAGGACTGGCTCGAGGAACTTGAAGATGAAGTTATTGCTTGTACCGGACGGCATGAAAACCTTACAGCAGAGGAGCTGGCGAAAAAACTGGGCTTGTCTTTAAGGGGCGCAGACTTTCTCATATCCAAGCTCAAACGTGAAGGGAAAATGTGATGGGAAAGGAGACTGTTATCAGCAACAAAAAGTCAATATTTTTAGCCCTGGCGGCAGTGATCGTGACGGTTGGCGTTCTTTGGGCCACCAACCGGGCGGTGACTCCGAAAGAGCCGGCCTGGGAGGATGTAATTGCCGAAGCTAAAAACGGGGGCTACAGGATTATTTCTACGGAAGAGATGAGAGATCTCTACCAGAAAGATGCTCAAAATCTTCTGCTGGTGGATACCCGCCAGGAATGGGAGTTTCAAACCGGACATATTGCAGACTCACTTAATTTCCCGATGGAGCCGACAGGCTGGTCTCGGTGGCGAAAAGCAAAGTCTCTCGAGGCGGTTTTAGGCCCGGATAAAAACCGGCATGTTATCTTTTACTGAGCGGGTTTGACCTGAGTCCGCAGCGACTCGGCGGCCCGTGTGGCCGTGAAATTGGGTTATAAAAACATCTATCGCGATCCCAGAGGATTTCCGGAATGGCAGAAAATGGGGCTCCCGGTTGAAAGCGTTTCCATAAAAGCGACTGAACCGGCCGAAGCATCCCGCGCCCAAGGTCCCCTTCACGGCTGGGCCATGCTCTGGACTCTTCTTGGGATATTCGCAGGCGGCATGGCGCTGAATCTTACTCCGTGTATCTATCCGCTTATTCCGATCACAGTTTCATATTTTGGCGGTCAGGCCGCCAGAGGCGGGCAGGGGCAAAGCAAACTGATCGTTCACGGCTTGTGCTATATGCTGGGGCTCTCTGTTACCAACTCTGCTCTTGGGGTAGTGGCCGCCCTGACAGGAGGCCTGATGGGCGCCATACTGCAAAACCCCGTTGTTCTTCTGGTGATTGCTGCAATTCTGGTATGTTTCGCCGCCAGTCTCTTTGACTTTTGGGAACTGCGTCTGCCCGGCGGCCTCACCCAGGCGGCAGCAAAGTCTTATACCGGTTATTTCGGAAGTCTTTTTATGGGACTGACGCTGGGAGTAGTGGCCGCGCCCTGTATCGGTCCGTTTATCCTCGGGCTGCTCACCTGGGTGGCGAGCATGGGAAGTCCCTGGCTGGGTTTTATCATTTTCTTTACCTTGAGTCTGGGATTGGGGCTGCCGCTTTTTTTTCTGGCCATATTTTCAGGCCAGCTCAAAAAACTTCCACGGTCCGGCGGCTGGATGATATGGGTAAGAAAGGTGATGGGCTGGGTTCTCATCGCCATGGCTGTTCATTTTATCAGATCGATGCTTCCGGATCCGCTGGATGTCATCGTGATGGGAGTAGTAGCTCTGGCCGCAGGATTGCACCTGGGTTGGTTCGAGCGAAGCCAGGCCAATTTCAGGGCATTCCCGGCATTAAAAATTTCGGTCGGCATAGTGTGTCTGATTCTGGCAGCTTTTCTAATCACTTCCCGCGTAATGCGCAGTCCCGGCGTTTCCTGGAAGCCGTATTCAGAAGAAATTATTGCTGAAGCTCAAAAACGAAGCAAACCTGTCATCATAGATTTTTATGCCACATGGTGTACTCCATGCAGGGAACTCGAAGAAGTCACGTTTCACGATGCCGCTGTCGTACAACATGCCGAACGCGACTTTGTCATGATCAAGGTGGATGTAACCAAAGGAGGGAATCCGCTTTACGAAAGCCTGCTGCAGCAATATAATATAAAGGGGGTACCGACAATAGTCTTTCTGGATGTATATGGAAAAGAGAGGCATGATCTGCGATTGGCAGACTATCTGGTACCAGATCAGTTTATCGAGCGTATGGTTGAGCTTAAAAAAAGTCCGCCCGTTAAATCAGTGAAAGGAAACCCGTGATGCTGAAAGTTAGATTTTTTCTCAATGAACCCAATGGAAAACCCTGAAAGAACTTCAAGTCAATGATGCCCGGTCTGGGCGGAAAATACGATATTGAAATCGAAACCATGTCAAAGCCTGTTGCAGAATATCAGACGGATGAATATTTCGAACTGGATCTTCCGGTTGCCCCGGCCGTCATGGTGGCGGACGAGATTCTGGTGGAGGGTTCAAATATCTCTCAGGATAAGGTTGAGGCGGCCATTTGCCGTCATCTGGGACTTCCTGAGCCGGAACCCAAAAAGAAAAGTTATTTTGATATGCAGCAAACCGGATCCATTCAAACCAAACCATCTTGGTTGCGGCCTGTTTTTTTTATCATTATGCTGGGTGTCGTCATATTTTTTATCCGTTATTATAACCTGGACCAGTATTTGGAAAAAGAGCATCTGCGACAGTTAATAGCTGGTTATGGTATCTGGGCTCCCATCATCTATCTGCTCATCTGGACAATCGCGCCTTCGCTGTTCCTGCCGGGATTGGCGCTTACGCTGGCGGGAGGTGTTCTGTTCGGCTTTTTCTGGGGGGTAATATATACTGTTGCGGGGGCCACATCCGGGGCCACTCTGGCCTTTTTAGTAGCGCGCTATCTGGCCCGTGATTGGGTAGCCTCCAAACTGGCCGGCACCAGAGCGGCAGCTTTGGATGAAAAGGTTGGGCAGCATGGATGGAAAATTGTTGCGTTCACCAGGCTTATTCCGATTTTCCCCTATAACCTGCTGAATTACGCATTCGGTCTTACCAGGATATCATTGGCGGTTTATGTGATAACATCATTCATATTTATGCTTCCCATGACCATCGCTTATATCTTTTTTTCTGCAAATATCATAGATCTGTTCCGGGGCAAAATAAGTAAGGAGTTAATTGCCGGCATTATCCTGATTATCCTGGTTACCCTGATACCGGTGATCTATAAAAAAATCATGGCGAAGAGAGGCGGGAAGATAGAACTTTAAACCTGTAATCAGAAACTAAACTTCAAGTATTTTGAGACAATCCTGCGGAAATCTGTGAGTGCCTTTTTGGTCCAGGCTTATCTCGACCAGGGCATCAGGATCATTTATTGAAGTGTCGGGATCGGTGATTATACCGTGCAGGCCCACATATTCATCCATGTAGCTGTCCCATCCCTCGTCATCCGACTTTTTGAATATTTCCACTCTCTGGCCTTTGTGAAATGTCATTGGAGTTCTCCTTTTTCCCGCTATTTCATTTAGCCTATCCGGCAGGAGCGTTTTCTACGTGGACGCCGGCGGTCCGCCTGCGTGCGCAGGCGCGGCACCGCGTGCGGTCGGCGATCACGGGGCTAATGTTCTGGGTTCGTTTTTGCAAAAATTCGAGATAGCGCGGCGGGTCCAGGGCTGCGCCGCATTCCCGGCAGCGTTCGAGTTTCTGGCGGTTGAGGATCGTGCCGCAGTAGGACAGCAGGCGCTCATCCCCTCTGTCGATGATGCGGATGGCCTGGTTAGGGCAGTTCTCCGCACAGGCGCCGCATAGGATGCAGCGTTCGGCCGTCAATCGGAAATCGGTCGGCGCCGGATGGTCGAAGTTGAGGAATCCGAATTCCAGGGCATTGACACCCATCATGTCCCGGCAGACTTCAACGCACTTTCCGCAGCGAAGGCAAATATCACAGCGAAGGCAGCGCCGGGCTTCTTCGCGCACGACATTCTCCGTGTAGCCGAGCTCCACCTGCTGAAAGGTGGTGCGCCGGCGTTCGAGGTTGAGGAGCGGCATCTCCGGGCGTCGCAGGGTCATCTTGGTACCGGCCGGGACCTCCATCCATTCCACCCGCGTGCGGCGCACCGGAACCGGCGGCATTTTGGGCTGGGGGATTCCGGAAAGGTAGCGGTCGATGGCCTCGGCAGCGCGCTTGCCGGCGCCGATGGCCTCCACCACCGTGGCCGGGCCGGTGACGGCGTCGCCGCCGGCGAACACCCCGGGGATCGATGTCTCCATGCTGACGTTATTGGTCTGAATGGTCTGGCGCCGGGACCACTTGAGGTCCTTCAAGTCGCTCAGACACTCCAGGTCGATCTGCTGGCCGATGGCGGAAATGACCGTGTCGGCTTCGATGATAAATTCACTGCCCTCGATAGGTACCGGGAAAAGGCGGTCGCTGTCGTCTCTCTTGATCAGCTTGGCACGGATGCACTCCAGCCCGGTGAGTCGGCCGTCCTTTCCGAGGATTGCCTTGGGAATGGTCAAAAACGCCAAATGAACGCCTTCGTCCTCGGCCTGTTCCACCTCTTCCACGTCGGCCGGCATCTCGGCGCGCGCGCGGCGGTAGGCGATGGTGACTTCCTCGGAGCCCAGTCGCAGGCAGGTGCGGGCGGTGTCGATGGCCACGTTGCCGCCGCCGACGATCACCGCATGTTTTCCGGGTATTCTGCGGTCGCCCAGGGCTGCACGGCGCAGCAGATCGATGGCCTCGATCACCTGGGGGAAGTCGGTTTCGCCGGGGATGTTGAGCCTGAAGGATTTGTGGGCCCCGATGGCGAGGAAAACAGCCTCGAACCCATCGGATTGGAGGCCTTTCAGTGTGATGTCTTTACCGTACCGCGTGTTGAACCGGAACTCAACCCCCAGGTCCTCTATCATCGCCACTTCGCGGTCGATGACTTCCCGAGGCAGGCGGCAGCGCGGAATGCCGAGCATCATCATGCCGCCCGCCACCGGCAGCGCCTCGAACACGGTGACGCCGTATCCCTTGAGGGCCAGGTAATAAGCCGCCGTCATTCCCCCGGGTCCGGCGCCGATCACGGCCACGCGTTTGTCTTTGTCCGACTCCTTCGGCGGGTTCAGGTAGCGCCGGTCGGAGAGCGCCCGTTCGGCGGTAAACGCTTTTAGGAACTTGATGGAAATGGGTTTGTCGATCCGGCCACGCACGCACATGAACTCGCAGGGCCGGGTGCACACCAGCCCGCACACCCACGGGAAGGGATTGTCGCGGCGGATGACCGAGATGGCCTCATCATCGTGTCCCTGGGCGATCAGGGCCACGTAGGAGGGCACGTCAATCCCCGCCGGGCAGGTCATCTGGCAGGGGGCCGGCACAAGGCGTACGCAGTCGCCGGTGGCGCAGTTGTGAGTGACGATATGGCTGATAATTGTTTCCCGGTAATCATGCACGGCGGATTGAACGATGCTTCCGGTTTCCTTACCGGCTGAGTCCGTTTCTTCATCAATGAGCTCCTGAGACAGGGATTCAACAGAGGGCAAATGATCTTTCCCTGCCCTGCCCCATGCGATATCATTCAGGAGCTGGCGCAGCTCTTCGACAATGCGCCGGCTTTTCGGGTTTTTCACTCGATTGGATTGCAGGATTCCATCTAACTGGGCAATCGTGTTGCTGACCGGGCAAGATTTCTCGGACATGATGCATCCCTCTTTCAAATCTGCAATAATTTTCCTTTGAAGATCCTGCCGTTTTGGCAGAAGCTGGTTCGCAACTTGAATACATTACACATCCGGTTTGCCGCCGTAGGTCTTCGAGAGGCGGGGGGCCGTGATCCGGAGCTTTTGTCTGACATGCAGTTTAGCGCATGTGGGGCAATGCTGGTGGTGTTCTTTGGTATCCGGATGAGAAGTCTCAAGCTCTTTTACATGTTCTAAAAAACGGGTGGTGGCATAATACCGGCCGCAGATATCACATCGTTCAAGGGCGTGTCTCCCGACGACCTCATTGCGGATCAGGATGGTTCTGATATTTCCGTTGTCCTCCGAGCGGATCGCGCCGGTCGGGCAGATATTCGTACAGGTGCCGCATCCAATGCAGGTCCCATCCTCTGAAGGGACCACATATTGCACCCCTTCTTTTTTTGTCATTTTCAGGGCCCTGGCTCCAATAATATCCGCACAAACCCGGACACATAGACGACAACGAATACACCCATCGGGTTTTAGTCCGGTGGTGAGCCCGAATTCCAATCCGATTTTGTGGATCGCTTCGGAGTGGGGCGCCATTTTCAGGAGATTGCCGATGGCGCTGTTCCTTAACTGGTGAACCATTGCGCTTTCGGTGGTGACCTCCATTCCTGCCTGGGCTTTTACTGCACAGGATAACCGTGTCCGGGGCGGTTTTCCTTTCTCTTTGATTTCAACAACACAAAGTTTGCAGG
>JAUYEO010000004.1 GCA_030689795.1 Desulfobacterales bacterium
GATTAAAAATAGACGGATATTCCCTGCGGTCGAAGATTCCCCGTAGCTTGCTGCGGGGAATCTTCAATCTAAAATTTGAATGGTATAAAACAGTGCATTAATTCAAAAAATGAAAGGAGGTTATGACGGAAAAATATTGGTGGCGGATCGGCGAATTATAAGCTGAAAGAGGGTATTTATGACAACATCACCATAAGGAGGTCAAAATGAACAAGAGGATTCTGACTGCAACATTCTTGGCTGTCTTTTCAATTGCGTTCCTTATCCCGGCTTTTGCAACCGACGCACAGGCAGCCGATAAACTGGGATGGATCGGTCCCGTTTACAAGGAGTTATCCGACAGCCTGATGAAAGGTTTCAAGGAATACTATAAAAAAACCTATGGTAAAGATGTGGATATCACATTTGTTCATCCGGGCGGTTGGCCGGTCTGCGTCGACAAGTTGAGGGCATGGGGCGATAAACCTGATGCCGATATCTTTCTGGGCGCAGGCGCACCTGCGCATGAGGTTCTGAAAAAAGAAGGACGAGTCATTCCTTACAAGCCGAAGGATTGGAATATGGTTCCTGCCGACTGGCACGGCATGAAAGTGAAGGATGACACCGGTGCCTGGACATGTTTCGCGCCCTGGATTGTCACCAACCTGTACAACGAAAAAGTCCTGAAAGCCCTTAAACTCCCCCCCCCGACAACGTGGAGAGAACTTCTCAATCCTATATATAGAGGCAACATTGTTCAGACATTGCCGTATGCCTCCGGCACAGTGCATGAGGTCGTGGAGATCCTCCTGCAGGGATTCGGGGAGAAAGAGGGTTGGGCGATAAACAGGTTGCTTGCGGCGCAATTGGCCCGCTTTTCAACAGGCAGCACGGATACGACCCACCTTGTGAGCCGCGGAGAAGCGCCCATCGGAATTGCCCAGCCGCAGATGAACGCTATGGTTGCGCGCAAAGACGGATATCCAGTGCGTGACCTGCTCCCGGATAAAACAATCCTTGTTCCCGAAGCTGTTGCGCTGCTCAAAAACGCGCCCAACGAAGCCGTCGGGAAGATCTTTCTGGACTGGCTGTTCAGTATGGAAGGGCAAAAATATGTTCTGGAGGGCGGTTATTTCACAGCAAGAACGGACATTAATTTCACCCAGTGGGAAAAAGAAGGCGTTGTCATGGCCAAACACGCCAAGGCCGCTCTTGGAGTCGATAACTTCTGGGATCTGAAGGTCGGGTTCATTAAATATGACCTGGATCTTGCGGCAAAGAGATGGGACGAAGTCAATAAATATTACGAGTTCGAGATTTACAGGAAATGGGGCGAATTGAAAAGCAGCCTGTTCCTGATCGAAGAGGTTGAAGGAGAAATTGCTGCCGCGAAAACAGCCAAGATGAAAGTGATGAAGGCAGAGGATAAGATCAAGGAAGCCCGGAAACTCTTCGAGTATGACGGGAATTACGCGGCTGCGCGACTGGCCGCAGCGAAGGCACGCTCGTTGCTTGTTGCGAAGTAGTTTCCATCCGGAAATGGCTCCTTTGGGCGATCTCTGCGTCAATCTGCGGGATTTCTTGTGCGACAGACTATGTGTATGTCTCCGCGCAATCCCTTGATTTTCTGGAGCTTGCCCAAAATTGCCGATTTCCGAATTGGAAACTTGCATGTGTCCAATATTCTTTGGATTTCAAATACGGGTGGGCGCAGCCCGCCCGTATATAACGGACTGATAAATTAAGGATTTTACATGTCCCGTGGCAATAATTTTCTGTCGTCTATCCTGTGGTGCGTAATAGCTTTATTGGTGCTTTATCCGCTTTCAATTCTGATAATAGAAAGCTTCAAAGTTTCAGGAACCGATGGTTCAGGCATCCAAAACTACCTGGAATTTTTCCAGGACACTTATTATCTTAAAACTTTCTGGAACACCCTGGTGCTGAGCACCATGGTGCTTCTTGTAACAACACTTTTCGGAATACCCCTGGCATACATTCTGGCGCGATACAGGCAGCGGGGAAAGACAATTTTCACTGCTCTTATCCTTTTGCCTATTGTTTTGCCGGCCTATGCAGGAGTATTTGCATTCATAATCTTTTTCGGAAAATTCGGCACTATGAATCTGCTTCTCATGAACGCCGGAATAATCGAGAAACCGATAAATTTCATCTACGGATTCCACGGACTGGTCTTCATCGAAGCCCTGCATATGCTCCCTTTCATCGTACTCAGTCTTTCAGCGGGCTTAACCAGCATCGATCCTTGTTTTGAAGAGGCTGCAGAAGTTGAGGGCGCCAGCGGTTTCCGGAGATTCATAACCGTCACATTGCCTCTCTGCACGCCGAGTTATCTGGCGGGCGCCGTTATGGTATTCCTGTGGCCGTTTACGGACTGGCTTACTCCGTTGATTCTGGGACAGGTTGACTTCCTTCCTTCGGTAGCCTACATCAACATTGCCTACCACTTCACCGATGTGCATCGAAAACATATGGGGATCGTGGCTGTGGTTGTCTCTTCAATAGTTTGCATAACGCTCTTTCTGCTTGCAAGATGGTGGGTGGAAAAAAGAAAGTATACCGGCCTCTCGAAAGGAACAACGGCTGAAGGAAGGGTGATCGAACCCGGTTCATTTTTAAAAACCGGCTCTTATCTGTATATGTTTTTTATAGCCGCCCTTGTCCTGCTGATTCCGATCGTTCTCGGATTGGCCGCTTTTTCCAGAAGATGGGTTTTTGAACCGTTTCCAACCTATTGGACTCTTGATAACTTCAGAGTAATTCTCCTGGAAACCCCGGGCCTGATAAAAAACTCATTTGTTTTCAGTGGGATAGCCCTGATTTTCGGGATCGCTTTCGGGCTGCCGGCCGCATATATAATCGTCCGCACACGTGTTCCGGGAAAAGATGCTCTCGACTTTGTGATCACGCTGATGCTCGCTTTTCCGGGTATCGCGATAGGCGTCAGTTATCTTCTTGCCTTCTGGGAAGGCATATCTCTTGCCACGCATTGGATCATAATGCCGCTTGCCCTCTTTTCACGACGGCTTCCCTATTTTTTACGGATAGCCCACGCTTCCTATCTGCAACTGGATATCTCGCTCGAGGAGGCCTCGGAAGTATCGGGTGTGGGTAAATTCAGGACTTTTATAAACATAACCCTCCCGCTTTTGATCAAAGGAGTCCTTGTCGGCGTGGTGATGTTTTTTATCATGGCGTTTCAGGAGATTTCCACCGCAATATTTCTTTACAGGGGGGGATGGGAAACCTTGCCCATCGGAATCTACCTGAACTGGCACCGCGGCATGGAATTCGGAATCTCCGCGGCTATGGCTTTTCTCATGGTCGTGATCACATTTATTTTTCTGTTGATCGTTGCAAAAATCGGCGGGGGTATCCTCAAAGCCGCCTGGGGTCCCGGAGAGAACAGGTAACTTGCCGGCAAGGCCGTGGGAGCGGCATGATATTAAGTGACGAACTAAGGAGACAAATTTAATGGCATTTATTGAGATCCGCAACCTGTTCAAACGATATAAGAAAGTAACGGCGGTCAACCACATACAGCTTGAAGTGAACAAGGGAGAGCTGCTGACCCTCCTCGGACCCAGCGGATGCGGCAAAACAACCACCCTGCGCTGCATCGCCGGACTGGAAAAGCCTGAGGAAGGCGACATCATCATTGACGGCAAGTCAATGATTTCGGAAGGGTTTGTCCAGCCTGCAAAAAGAGGAATCGGCATGATGTTCCAGAATTATGCCGTATGGCCGCACATGAAGGTATACAACAATATAGTTTACGGCTTAAGACTTCAAAAAATATCCAGGCAGAGTATCAAGGAAAAGGCAAAAGAGGTAGTGGAATTGGTTGGGTTGCAGGGCCTGGAGGACAGATATCCGGGGCAGTTGAGCGGCGGGCAGCAGCAGAGAGTCGCTCTTGCGAGGGCTCTCATAAGAAATCCCAAGGTGCTGCTTCTGGATGAACCGCTCAGCAACCTGGATGCCAAGCTCAGGGAAAAAATGAGGTTTGAAATCAAGAGCCTGGTGAAACGCATGGGTATAACTTCTGTCTATGTTACCCACGATCAGGCGGAAGCGATGGTTATTTCGGATCGGATCGTCGTTATGGAAAAGGGAAACATTGTGCAGATCGGTTCTCCTCACGAAATATATGAAAAACCCGCCACCAGGTTTGTAGCCGATTTTATCGGCGCCATGAATTTCATCCCTGGAGATGTGGTACAGGTTCTTCCCGGCACAAATGAAGTATGTGTACGCACGGAATTCAGCGAGAAGCTTTTGTGCAGGTCAACCGGCGGAGATGTTACTACACCGGGTCAGAAAGTCTATGCATCGATACGTCCGGAGGATGTTGAGGTATTCTCGGAACCGCCTCAAACCGGGGAGAACATCTTTAAGGGCACCATTATCCATAAGGCATATCTTGGAAACTTTCTGTTTCTTTTCGTAAGTATAAACGGCACCATGATCAGGGTGCAGGCTTCGTATCAGCTTCCGCAGGAAGAAGGTCATGAACTACACCTTTCTCTGAATCCGCAAAAATGCATAGTTCTGCCTGAATAAGCGGGAGCTTTGAATAACTCCTCAAACCACCCTTGAAGGGGGGTGGGAAAGAAGCGTTTCCACCATCTCCGCAAAACCAAACCCTCCTTCTTTTACGGTGACCCAGGCCGGCTCATGGGGCATCTTCCCCTTGAAATGAATCACATTGGCCACGCCTACTGAGTTCGGGAAATATCCGAACATAGGCGCATCATTCGGCGAATCCCCGGTAAAAATAACCTGATGTTTGACGGATTCAAGGGGTTCATTGAAAACTTCTTCAAAGAGCAGGCGGGTCATGGACAGTTTATCATAATCTCCAAACCAGCCGTTGACATGGATTGAGCTTATTTTTGCCCGTGCGCCGGACTCTACGAAGCATTTTACAATTTTTTCCGTTTCTTTCATCGAAAGGGGCGGGACATCTTCGCAGTAATCAATGGCAAGATCGGCTTCACGGTAAGCCTGATCTGATGCTACAGCGCATCCGGGAACTATTTTCAGTATTTCCCGTTTGATTTTATCAAGTTTTTTGCGGTCATTTTTGCGGTCTTTTTCCGATTTCCAGTATCTGCGGAGCATTTTTTTCCGGCTCCCGTCGTAACTGAAATAGAATGCGCCGTTTTCACCGACCAATCCGTCGATGGGCCACATGCGGGCGATATGATCGCACCACCCGGCAGGGCGGCCTGTAATCGGCACGATTCTTTTCCCCGCCTTTTTTAACCTTTCCATTGCCGTAAAGATCACGGCCGGAAGCCTGCCGTTATTGGTCAGCGTATCGTCGATATCGGTCAGGACAAACCGGATATCCGCCTTGAGTGCGCCTGGAAACTGAGAGAAAGGGAGCGTCATTTTTTTACGCCTTTGAGATAAATACAAGATTCAACCGCTGCCGCGGCCGAACATACGGCAATCCCCACGCCTGATTTTGATCTTATCCAGTCCTGATGGGCGAGGATTGAGCCTGCTGCAAAGAGATTGGGATATGCCGGATGCCCTGATGCATCGAGGGGGCGGAACAGGTCATCCGTTTCAAGCCCTGCATGGTGAATGGGATGCCCGGACGGGTCAAAAAAATCATCCCGGTGCCATTCCGAGCGGGCTGCCGGCTGGACAACTTTAAGTCCCATGACGGTTTCCCGGATGCCGTCACGCTCAGCATAAAGCCCGCCCCCGAAAAAGCGTCCGGTAGCCAGAATCACTGCACGGGCTTTTATAGTGTGTTCAGGACTCACCGAGCCGATATCGAGCCTGAAAATGCCGCCCGGTTCAGGGTTCACTCTCAGAACCCGCTTCTGAAGAAATTGCCTGACCCCGATTTGGGGCAGAGCGCGTTCAAATGTTTCCTTGAGGCGAATGCCGGGCACGGACGGCGGAATCGTCGGAATTTCAAATACCGGAAGGCCGAGTCTCTCCGATAAATCGTTTGTTACCTGAAGACTTTTTTCAATTCCCAAAACAGCCGGAAGCCCCACAAGCTTAACCTCTTTGGTATGCGGCCTGATAGAGAGGGCCAGTTTTTCTCGGTTTTGAGGCAACTCGAGCGCCCGCCCCATCCGCTCCGGATAGAGTTCTGTCAGACCGTCTGTTCCCGGGAAATGAATCCGAAGCGTCCGGATGCCTTTCCATCGACTGCGCAGGCTTTCCGCGATTTGAACGGCGCTGAACTCACGCATCCCGTGAAAATCCGCTATCAGGCAGGGCAGGTTCTGTTTCAGGCCGTTTGCGCCCGGCTGCATGGTCAGCGGAAGGCAATAGGTTGACTTTATGGTTCCCTGGCTCGTGATCATGCGGGTGTTTTCTTCCGATTCCCGGTGATACGGCAGGCCTTCACGTTCTAAGAAAGAGAGCATCACATCCCATGCATGGCGCATGGTTTGACCGGATATCCGGGCGTAGGGATGATCGGGATTATCCTGAATCATCGCGTGAACAGCCTTCCATGGATTTGTCCAGTATCGTTTTTCCCGGACAGGATGAATGGCAAGGAAATCGAAAAATCCGCTTGAAAAGAGGATTTCTCCTGTAAGACCGGCCTGGGCTACAGTAAGCCCGCGATCTGCTGCAATGAGGGATGCCGCCATACCTGCCATGCCTGTGCCGATAACGGCCAGATCATATGTGTCGGTATCCGGATTAGAAGGCGCGGCGTCCGCTGTTTTTTTCATTTCTGCAGCTCCGTTTCAAACAATCCGCAGTGAATGGCTTCCTGGAGCTCCGCATGCATGAGCCGCTCTCCCCAGAGCACCGGCTGCATTCCTTTCCACCGCTCACGAAGAAAGGCGATCATCTCGGCAAGTCCCTGATCTCCTTTAAGCACTTCCTTGTCATATAGGTATGCAATCGTCCGGATGCTGCAATATGCGCCCTGGCACGGTCCCTTTCCAATGCGGCTCCTTATCCCCAGAGACCTGAGTCCCGGCGGAACTGCATGATGTTTCATCGATTCAAGGATGCAGTCGATGGCGCTTATGGGCACCATTTCACACTCGCAAAGCAGCAGATCGCCGGGTTTCCGCGTTTTAAGCCAGTATCGCGGTGAAAGGCCCGGTTCACTCCAGCGGCAGGCATCATGAGCAGGCAGTTGCAGTGTTCGTGTTTGGCAGGAACGGGAAATGTTCATGTGGCTGCAAACCAGATCGGCCGTCTTTTCGGCCATGATGCGGTACGTTGTCAACTTCCCGCCTGTAATAGTAACAAAATTTTCAACTCCGTCGCGGGTATGATCGAGCAGAACATATCCTCGGCTTATATCGCGCCCCTTGTCATTATCCGGAGATCCGGTGAGAGGCCGGGCTCCGGAGAAGGCCCGGATGAACGTGGAATTTTTCAATTCAGGCAGCATTGCGGAGGCTTCGCGAATAATCAGATCCACTTCATCTGATGTCGGGTGCAGGCTGCCGAGGTCATGAATCGGGACTGATGTTGTGCCTGCAATGGACACAGTGCCGCCGGGAGCAAGGATATCGCCGTCGGTCGGCGGCCGTAACCTGTTGATTACCCGCCTGGCGATTCGCTGATGTGTAATGATAAGGGTTCCTTTCGAATAAACCATCGGCAGATTTATCCCCGCATAGCGGGCTGTTTCGCCTGCCCATGCGCCTGCTGCATTGATCACATGATCTGTTTTAACGACATGGGTTTCACCGGTTCGGGTATTCAAAAGACGTACGGACTGAATGCGGTTGTTAAAAATGGCAAATCCGGTTACACGGGTATAGCACATCAGGGTTGCGCCAAGCTGTACGGCATGAAAGATATTTTCCAGTGAAAGCTTGAACGGATCGACCACGGCGTCTGTTGTTTCGTAGGCCGCTATTATATTCCCGCTCAAGGCAGGCTCCGTTTCGAGCGCATCGCCGGTATCGACAGGGCTTACCATGATGCCGGCGGCCGCACATAAAGCCGGAAAATCGGCTATATATGATTCATCATCTCCTTTTACCGCTACGAAAAGTCCGCCGGTATTTTCAATGCACTGCGGGGCAACCTGTTTTAAGATCCGGCTTTCTTCCATGCATTCAGTTGCTGTGCCGGGATCATTTGAGACATAACGCGCGCCGCTGTGCAGCAGCCCGTGATTGCTTCCCGAAGCTCCGGCATTAATGTCTTTTTTTTCGACCACTATGCACGAGATGCCGCGAAGAGAGAGATCCCGTGCGATACCTGTACCGGTTATCCCTCCGCCGATGATTAATACCTGAGTTTCCAGGCTATGCATATGAAATGATATCTCCTGTTAAACATATTGAAGCTCCCCTCCGCAAGTCCGCCCGCCATATCCGCCATAAAGATTGGCGGACGTGCCGCTGGCGGGACCTTCGGCGGGGATTGCGCTCGCTGTTTCGGTTCAAAAATATAGAAAACAAGTTGACATGTATGGTAAGAAATCCCTTCTTTACGATTATGAATATCATAAAATGCGGCAAAAAAAATATCTATCATTGGAAAAAATTGAAAGCAATAATAGAATTTGAAGGTAAACACCTTTAATA
>JAUYEO010000131.1 GCA_030689795.1 Desulfobacterales bacterium
ACCCTCAACACTTCCTGATATGTGGTTACTCCTTTGAGGAGCTTTTTAACTGCATTTTCCCTGAGGGTTACCATTCCCTCTTCCCTGGATTTGGTTCTGATGTTATGCAAATCGGTATCGGCGGTAGTCAATTTCTTTATCGATTCCGTATAGGGTAAAACCTCGAACACGGATGTTCTTCCAAAATATCCGGTCCCTCTGCAATTGATACAGCCCTTTCCCCTGTAGAGCTTCACCCGGCTTTTCCCTCCGACTTCAAGCCCCATTGCATTTAACTCGGCACTTTCCATTTCAAAAGATTCTATGCACTGTGAGCATATTTTGCGGACCAGCCGCTGAGCTAAAATCCCTACCAGTGTTGCCTGAATCAAAAAAGGAGGTATTCCCAGATCCAGAAGGCGTGTAATTGATGAAGGAGCGTCATTTGTGTGAAGCGTCGAAAGAACGAGGTGACCCGTCATTGCCGCCTGAACCGCATTCTGGGCGGTCTCAATGTCTCTCATCTCTCCTATCATTATTATATCCGGGTCCTGACGCAGGATATTCCTTAATATTGTCGCAAATGTTATATCCACGGCAGGCTGAACAGAGATCTGGTTAAAATCCTCGTGAACCATCTCAACAGGATCTTCTATAGTCGTAATATTTATTCCGGGTGTTGAAAGATGTCTTAAAGTGGAATAAAGCGTTGTCGATTTTCCGCTTCCGGTAGGACCGCATACCAGCACAATTCCATGAGGCATGTTTATGAACTGATTGTAACGGATCAGGTCCGTCGGAGTAAAACCAAGCTGTTCAAGCTCCTGGAACAGAATATCCGGATCCATGATCCTCATCACAACTTTCTCTCCAAATGCCACCGGAAGGGTTGAAACCCTTATCTCCACTGCTGTATCGCCTTTATCCGTTTTTATACGCCCGTCCTGAGGTCTTCGTTTTTCGGACATATCGAGTCGTGACATGTTCTTTATTCTGCTCACAACCGCAGAATGCACATTTTTTGGAAGCTCATAAACAGAGTGCAAAACACCATCAATCCTCATCCTGACAAGACTTATATTTCTCTTGGGCTCAATATGTATATCGCTTGCTCTCTGATCGAAGGCATAGGAAAAAAGATGATTTACGGCATTTACAATATGACTGTCATTTGAAGGAAGCTCGTCGGGAGAAGACATGCGAAAATATTGCTCAAGATTGCCGAGGTCCACCGAAGGGCCTTCAAACTGATGTTCGGCTGCAGCTATAGACCGTTTGAAACCAAAAAACTCGTCAATAAGCTTTATAATATCCGATTTTGAGCTGACTACCACTTTGACTTTAGCTTGTATTGCCCTCGCAATGTCTTCAAAAACCTCCGAGTTAAAGGGATTCGGAGTTGCAACCGTCAGGTATCCGTCATCAAGTGATACGGGCAGAATCTGATGTTTCATTGCAAAGGAGCGCGGAATTGTTGTGGTAACAAGATTGAGATTCAATTTCAAAGGATCTATCTTTTTAAACTCCATCCCCCATTCCTCGGCAAGAATCTTAAAGATTGCATCCTCATCAACTGTTTTTGAAGAGCCGTCGGCTTTTTCAAACTTCTGGGAGACAACAATATCAATAATCGAAATATCTGCCACCGGTTTTGCCCCTGCCGGATGCAGCTTAACCTTTGATTTTTCTATTTTCCGTTTATAAGCTTCTTTCTTTTCAAGTATTTCCCTGGCCTGTTCCCTGCTGATAATATTTCTTTTAACAAGAACACGGCATATCTTATCGGCTGAAAACGGGTTTTGCTGATCTGTGTCAGTTGTCTTGGAATTGATCATGTTTTTATCTATCATTTTACGACATAAGTTTATTTCTTGATTTTTCAACCCACGACATTACACGCCTGACCTGATCTTCATGCTGCTTGCCGGCGCCAAGGTTTAAAAAATTCTGCTCCCTGCTTTTTACTTTTTCAAGAATGGCCGCATCGCTTTGTATTCCCACCCGTGCAAGTGTACGAACCGTCACTTTCAATTGCTGCAGGAAAGCAGGGATATTACGGCTTGATCCTGAGAGCATGTATATTTTTGATTCAGGGTTGCCGTATTCTCCCAGGGCATCCCGTATAACCGAGCGTGCAGTCCTTCCGCCTACAAGGGAGAGAAACATGAATATTTCCCTTTGAAGTGAAAAAAGGTATTTCAAAGTCATGGGCTGATTACCGGAAGGCCCCTCATTATCGAGCAGCTCGAGTATATTATTGTGTATTGTTCTGCACTTTTTAAATGTTCTTTCAAATCCGCCTTCAAGGATATCCGATGCCGCTTTTACTACATCTTTATCAAGCCCATCCTTAACAAGGATAACCTCTTCCGGAGTCATTTCAATATCGATATCACGCTCTTTATTGTATTTACGAAGAAAAAGGTTGGAGAGGACAAGAGCGTTTCTGTCGGAAAAGGATACTGTGGATGAGGAATTGTATATATCGGCCAGAAGAACTGTCATGGCTTTCTGTGGCTGGCCAGTTTTAATAACCAACATTTGAAGCGAATTTAAAAATGCGACGCGATCATTCCGGTTCAGGGTATTTTTGAGATTGTGCCAGAGAAAGTCAAATATTTTTTTTTCAAACCGAGCCAGTTCTGGAATATTTCTTTCAAAGGCGCTCCTTATAAAACGTCCCTGAATATCAAAACAGTCGTTTAGAATCTCCACTACCCTCTTTGCATCACGTACTGCAATTCCGTAATTGGAAGCAACCGCCAGATAGCTTTGGGCCTTTAAATCTGTAACTGTTTCCATAGTGCCATCTTCCTTTTCAAAGAGAATAACATTAATAAAAACATTCTTTAAGCCCTGCGGTTTTTATCATTATCAAATAGTTCTATAAATATCAACTAGTTCATTTTGGTTTTACCCCTTATTAACAAAACAGTCCCCTGCCTGCATAAAAAATCTCTTTCCCATGCCTTCAGAGGACTGTCTCCTTCAATAGAGATCTTTCTGTCTGTTTATTTCAATATTTACAATCAGCTTTTTATCTCCGTCTTTTTTATAGAATACGATCACCTTCTGGTTTGTTGAAATGTTCTTTGTTTTCAGCATCGTATCCATGACGGAAACGTCCTTGAAATAATAGGGCTGACCATCGACCCTGATGAGCGCATCTTTTGAATTAATCTCAGTTATAACCCCTGCAATCAAGTCAGTGCCTTCAGGCAGGGCAATTGCATTGGCGTAAACACAGCCAAAAGAGACCATAAAGGCAATCAATGAAATAACCATAAATGCTTTTCTGCTCTTCATAACGCTCCTCCTTTATTTATATATCTCTCTCCAGTAAACCGGAATCATGGCTCCCGGCATCTTTATTTCAGGCAGAGGATATATCTTTCCTCCTACAGAAATGAAGCCTGCGGCCTTGCCGTGCCGTATAACAACTGAAACTCCGGAAGGTATATGGTCCCCGATCGCAAGATACCTGTCGAGTCTTGTATATTTCTTCTCTTCCGCACTAATAGTGCCGTCACTGTCATCGTCTGTATCATTTGCCGTAAAGAAATTGTAAACGGCGTTTCCTGTGCAGTAATCAACTGCGAAAACACGGGCTACGTTGTTGTAGGCGCATGGGTCTGCGCTCGGAGCAAGCGGCTGGAATGTCGGGGCATAAACCACCTTGGCAAACAGAGTGACGGGAGATATTGATTTTTCGCCGTTATGGACAACATCCAGAAGATTATCCGCAGCGTAACAACCGCTTAACTGAGAGAATAAGAGATACCACCCCTTCATGTTTTCCCTCAAAAATGTCTTCATATTAGCCTTTGTCTGGGAATTTTCCACAGCATTGGAAAACAGGATGACATCAGGCTCCATGCCGCCGCATGTCACATTTAACAGGTCCTTTTCAGTAAAATAATCGTTAACATCATCATAAGTTTCGCCGATTGATTCATAATAGGCATGGGCATCATAGAATGAAAAGAGTCCGTTCTTCTCAGTTTTATCGGTAGGTGAAGAGGAACCGACATAGGTCGGGTGCTCTCTGTCGCCTGTTCCCATGTAAAGGACAGGAACATCGGTGAAACAGTTGCCGGCATATGAGACGTCCGGGCTGAAAAAACTTTTCCTGGGACTTACAATGGGAAACGTCATATATGTTATCGTACCTCTCGGATCGGACGCTCCCGATGTCCATGTCTTGAATGCATTTCTTAATTCATAATCCGATTTCTGATTGGTCATCGGATTCATTTTGAATATCAGGTTTAAATGAAATTTTCCATCCCCTTCAGGAGGAAGGGCCTCACGACTCAGTTTCCATACCTGCCCGTAAAGATCGGAAAGATATGCTGCAAGAAAAAAGCCTTTCGAATCGGATATGACTGTGGGATCAGCCGCAAAACAGTATTTCATCTGGGCCATGACACCTGTCGGGGTGCCTGTCGCAGGCCAGGCAAACTGGCTGCCCGTGCTGAAATCAGTCCCGTTAAGCGGAAGCCCCGAAGCGGCATCAACTAAAAATATGCCGCGTCCCATTGTATCATAGTGAGTTGTTGTAAGGTAATAGTCATTGTTGGCAGTTGCTATGGGCCTGTCTTCAGCCACATCATAACC
>JAUYEO010000012.1 GCA_030689795.1 Desulfobacterales bacterium
AGCCGTCATTATTGATGCTCTCGTAAAAAGTCATATGCGAACGGATTTGAGATTTTTGGGGAATAGATTTTTAAGGAACTGAGCGTTAAAAATCATCCGCCTTAGGCGGATGATTTAGCGAAGTGACTTAAAAATCCCCAAAAAGCTCATTAGTAAGTTAGAAATTATTTTCTGCGTTTTTTCGGCAGAAAATAATTTCGTTAACGCACTTATCCCGTTTATCGGGGTTAAGTGAGCATATTTCGACTTTTTACGAGAGCATCATTATTAGTAATTATGAAAATAAAAAATCCCTCACGTGGGAACCTGCTGCCAGGTGGGGGATTTTAAGCTGTGCGTTAAAGAAAGTTCGGCTTTCTATTAATAAAAGTTATAATTGTCAAGTAAATAATGTAATTGTATATGGGGATATATTGAAGTATGGAAAACAGTTGATGCAGAATGTTGTGTGTAATAAACCGGATTGCTTTTATGTCCGAATGAGAAGTGATGAACTCGTAAAAAGTCATATGCGAACGGATTTGAGATTTTTGGGAAATAGATTTTTAAATTACTGAGCGTTAAAAATCATCCGCCTTAGGCGGATGATTTAGCGAAGTTATTTAAAAATCCCCAAAAAGCTCATTAGTAAGTTAGAAATTATTTTCTGCGTTTTTTCGGCAGAAAATAATTTCGTTAACGCACTTATCCCGTTTATCGGGGTTAAGTGAGCATATTTGGACTTTTTACGAAACCATCGGAATTGTTTGATTGGAACTTAAATGAAAGATAAAAATCATATTGGCGGGTCATTGTTCGAAGGGCTTTCGGCTTCGTGGCCTGTATGCCTCGGATATATTCCGATCGGCATTGCTTTTGGAGTTCTTGCCCAGAAGGCCGGTTTTACTCCCTTTGAAACAGGATTTATGTCTCTTCTGGTTTTTGCAGGGAGCTCACAGTTCATAGCCGTTTCGATGTTTTCTGCCGGCGCCGGAGCAGTTTCGATAATTGCAACCACATTTGTTGTCAACCTGAGACATCTTCTCATGAGTTCCTCTCTTTCTCTCTTCCTGGGTCGTTCCGGGAGAAAAAAGCTTTTTGCATTTGCCTATGGAATAACCGATGAAAGTTTTGCAGTTAACTTTTCAAAATTTAAAAGCGGAGACTGGGATATCAACCGGGCGCTGATTGTCAATTTTTCTGCAAATATAATGTGGATCCTGAGCACGGTTGCGGGCGGATACGGCGGGCAGTTTATCCGGCCACATTCATTTGGTATGGATTATGCGCTCATAGCCATGTTTATATGCCTTCTCGTGTTCCAGTTGAAAGGGCCGGTATATATTTTTACCGCTTTGGTTGCAGGAATATCGGCCGTCCTGTTGTCTCTTTGGCTCCCGGGGAATTCATATATTATAATAGCCTCCGTTATTGCAGCGGGGATAGGAGTTTTTATCAAAAAGATCGGAAGATAAGGATGTTATGATGATTGAAAGAGAGTATTGTTATATTGTTCTTGGGATGGGACTTGTTACTTTTCTTCCGCGTTTGCTTCCGGTTTATTTCCTTTCCGGACGAACTCTTCCGGATTGGTTTATCGAATGGCTTGATCTTGTTCCTGCTGCTGTGCTCAGCGCGCTCCTTTTGCCTGAACTTGCTACAACAGGAACGCCGAGATTGTTTATACCGTATAAACTCGATATGATAGTCGCAGTACCGACCTTGCTGTTTGCGATTAAAACAAAATCACTGGGCGGTACCGTAGTAACAGGAATGGGGCTTTACTGGCTTCTTGACATAATTTTTATATAAATAGATATACGCCGGATTTATCAAAACCCAACGAAGCCGTCGTTCAAAAATAACTGGAACATTCAAATGCCATGACCGACATAAGGAGCCGTAACGAAAGAGACAAGAAAGTACAGGTAATTTCGTAACGGCTCCTAAGAGGAGTGCCATGCGGGATCTTAATGTAAATTGTTCAGGAAAGCTTGTTTCCGCCGAGGAAGCCGTTTCAAAAATAAAAAGAGGAAGCCGTGTTTTTATAGGAACCGGCTGTGGTGAGCCCCAGCATTTGATAAGGGCAATGGTTAAGGATACAAGGCTTCAGGATATAATGGTATATCAGATGCTCTCGTCTACACTTGCCCAGTATATTGATGATCCGTCGTTTACAAGGCGTTTTTCTCTGAAGCTCTTTTTTATCAGCAGAACTATGCGGAAGGCGGCCTTTGAAGGAAAAATAGATTATATTCCTACATATCTTTCACAGATTCCACATCTTTTTTCCAGCCAGCGCATCGGCCTTGATGTTGCCCTGATTCAGGTGAGCCCGCCGGATAAATACGGATATTGCAGTCTTGGTGTTTCTGTCGACATTACAAAATCAGGCATGGAAAACGCCCGTCTTGTCATTGCGCAGGTAAATCCTAAAATGCCGAGAACATGGGGCGACAGTTTTGTTCATGTGGATGAAATTGATTATCTTGTCGTAAAAGAAGAGCAGCTTGTTGAAGCTCTTCCGGGCTCAAAAGATGACGAAATTGCACGCAGGATCGGGCATTATGTTTCCCAGCTTGTAGATGACGGTTCGACGCTTCAGATAGGTTTCGGTCATCTTCCTTATGCAGTATTACAATATCTTGATAATAAAAAAGACCTTGGAATACATACTCAGCTTATAACCGACGGTTTTTTGCCTCTGTTCGAAAAAAAAGTCATTACAAACAAAAAAAAGACTCTTCTTCCCGGAAGAGTTGTGGCTTCTTTATGCATGGGATCTGAAAAGTTATACCGGTATGTCGATAACAATCCCGCATTCTATTTCCGGTCTTCCGAGTTTGTCAATGACCCGACGGTTATTGCCAGAAACGATAACCTGATTTCGATAAGCTCCGCCCTTGAAGTCGATCTTACAGGACAGGTCTGCTCGGATTCGATGGGATATCTTTTTTACAGCGGTATCGGCGACCAGGTCGATTTCCTGCGTGGAAGCGCCATGTCAAAAGGCGGTTTTTCCATTATTGCTCTTCCGTCAACCGCTCAGAACGGGAAGATATCACGGATTGTTTCCCACCTGAGCGAAGGGGCTGGAGTGGCAACAACGAGGGGAGATGTTAACTTTGTCATAACCGAATATGGTATTGCCGAATTACAGGGTAAAAGCATTTATCAAAGGGTGATTGAACTGGTGCAGATTGCGCACCCGAAATTCCGGGAGGAGCTCATAGAAACGGCTAAAAAAAGACATTATATATTTGCCGACCAATTGACTCCGATACAGGATGATCTTCTTTTTCTTGAAGATTATAAGCATAGCTTCAAGCTCAAAAACGGAAAAACCGTTGATTTCAGGCCTCTTTTACCCTCTGATGAGTTTGCTTACAGGAATTTTTTCTATTCTCTGCAGGAAAAGACTATCTACCTGAGGTTCTTTTATAAAATGAAGATATTTTCCCATGAAGTAATTCAGAAGCAGTGGGCCCGCATTGATTACAGAAAGAACATGTCGGTTATCGGTCTTGTTCAGAAAGGCGGACATCAGAAAATTGTCGCGATCGCTTCATATGCAATGGATGAACCTGAAAGAGCGGAGATAGCATTTGTAGTCAGGGAAGATTTTCACGGAATGGGGATAGCTTCTTATCTTCTTGAAATACTTGAGAATATTGCAAAAGAAAACAATTATAAAGGCTTTTCGGCGACAGTTCTGAGGGAAAACTCATCTATGATTCATATTTTCCGGAAAAGGTATCCGGATGCAAAAATTTTACCAAGTAGCGGGAGCGACATTCATATCCTGATGGATTTTAATGATGTCCGGCAGGTTCAGCCCAAAAATACATAAAACCGATTAAGCTGCCGGCTTCGGATTATGAAAACTTACTTTACATATTCGTAAAGATCTTTAAGGCTGACTATCGGGCTGATAAAACCGCCTGGAGCAACCTGTGTTAAATAGACCAGATTCGAACCCTGATGATTGTCCGGGGAGAAGGAGATGGTGAAACCTCCCAGGTCCGCATTTAACTGTTTTTCTGCGGTATCGATAAAACCTTTTCGGGTTACCGGCTCCGGAGTTTCAGTCAATATCTTACACAATGCCTTTGCGGCTATGAAACCTTCCATGCCCATGAAATTCGGCTCAACCTCGGGTGTAAACTGCTTTAACAGACGGTGATACTCTCCGACAACCGGAATTTTCTTGAAAAATGGAAAAGGTACGACCTGCGTAACGACAACTCCAAGTCCGTTATTTTGCAGTATCTGCCCCATGGCATCGGATCCTACAAAAGATACATTCAGAAAAAGGGCCTTGCTTCCCTGTTTTCTCATTTCGGAGATAAATTTAGCGCACGGCGCGTAAGCGCCGACCATTATTATGGCGCCGGGATTGGTTTTCAGCATATCCTTAACGGCCGATTCGACTTCGAGAGTGTTTCGGGGATAATTTGCTTCGTTTAAAATTTCGAGATCACGTTTTGCAAGGGCTCTTTTCACTCCATCGAGCCCTGCTTTTCCATATGAATCGTTCTGGTAAAAAACCGAAATGCGTTTAATATTTTTTACAGAAGTCAATTGTTCAACCATTGCCTCTGTTTCCTGATAATAGCTTGCCCGTATATTGAATACTTGGCGGTTTACAGGAGTCCTCAATAATTCGGCTCCCGTGAACGGGGCAAAATACGGGACCTGTTTTTCTGTTGCTATGGGGACTGCTGCAGCGGATGTCGGTGTACCGACATATCCGAAGAGAAGGAATACTTTATCCTGATCGATCAGTTTTTTTGTGTTTGCCGCGCAAATATCCGGCTCATATCCGTCATCATAACTGATGAGACGAATTTTTTTTCCTTTGATTCCGCCTATAGAGTTTACATAGTTGATATATGCCTGAGCTCCGTCTCTCATGCCCATTCCAAGAGCCTGTGCAGGTCCCTTCAATGCGCACGACTGGCCTACAATGATTTCAGTTTCAGTGACTCCGGTCTGACCGTAAGACCGAATCGGAAAAAATGATAGATGAAAAAATGAAACCAGTACAAATAACATAAAAAAACCTGATAATTTATACAAATGTTTTTTCATACGGATATTCCTTTCCAAAAAGGCTTTGAACCACCACAGCAAGCACATTTCCTTCGGCTTGCTGCAGAGAATCTTCAATTATTATTCGATGTATAGCCTGTTTATTATCAATTTTGTTATGTTGCAAGAAGAATGAGATATCATGCGGCACATATGAACCTGATAAAAATATGTCAAGAATTTTAAAATGTTGCTTGATAATTTGCATTAAACTGATATAAAAAAGGACAATATACTGAAAAAAGGATTTTCGGCAAGATTTCATGACTTGAGGAGGCTGATATGAGAAGAAAATGGATATTGCTAATCAATACCTTTTTGCTCTTTTTTTCGTTCCAGTTTTTTTTGATCGAATGTTACGGCGGACAAGCTTTGAAGGGACAGGAAGAGAAGGTGGTAATCGGTCTGAACGTACCTCTTACCGGCTCCTACAGTGATCAGGGTAAAGACGAAGAAATGGCGTACAAACTCGCCATTGAACAGATAAACGCAAAAGGCGGAGTGCTTGGGAAAAAGATTGAATATATCCTGAAAGACACAAAGACGGATGCGCCGACTGCAAAGCAGAACGCGATTGATCTTATCCGTCAGAATAACGCGGTTATGATTACGGGCGGTTCAAGCAGCGCTGAAGCGGTTGCACAGGGGGATGTCTGCCAGGAACTGGGGGTCGTTTTTATGGCGGCTTTGACCCATTCCAACGCAACGACAGGCCACGATAAATTAAAATCGGGGCAGGGAATTCAGAAAGCACACAGGCATACCTTCAGATGGTATTTCAATGCCTGGATGACGGCAAAAGCCCTGGCCCCTTATCTTGTCGGAAAAATCAATAAAAACGCTACATTTTATTATATCACTTCGGATTATACCTGGGGTCATTCTCTGGAAGAATCAATGAGATGGCGGACCGAGCTTGCGGGCTGCGATACAATCGGCGCCGTCCGCGTTCCTCTGGGCAGTAAAGATTTTAAAAAAGAGTTGACAGCCGCTCAAAAAAAGGAACCGGATGTTC
>JAUYEO010000013.1 GCA_030689795.1 Desulfobacterales bacterium
CAAGGCGTCTTGGTATAGATATAGCAACATTGGCAGCCGTTAGCAGAAACGTCGAAGGGGTAGTTGAAATGATGCTTGATGCCACACAGAATTATAATCAACCCCTGACAAGGGAAAGATTGTTTAGTTGGCATGCTTCACTTTTCCCGACCGGATACAGCGGGATGAGTAAAATAAAGGCCGGCGCCTGGCGTGACGATGCAAAAGGGCCTATGCAGGTTGTTTCCGGTCCTATAGGTCAAGAACAGGTGCATTTTGATGTGCCTGCTGCCGGTCTACTGGAAAAGGAAATGAAAGCCTTTTTAGACTGTTCTTCGATTGAACAGTACCATTGTCGCGATTGAAATTAAAAGCGGATACAGCAGGGGAAGTCTGGCGGGAATGGAGGAGTTTGACAGGAACTTTAAACCAAAGCGTAAATTGCTGGTAGGCGGGGAAGGAATTCCCCTTGAAAAATTTCTCTCCTATCCGGTGGAGAACTGGTTTACTTAAAAAGTCGGAGTCAGGGGAGCATGGAGCTTCAATTGTGTGTTGAAAAAAAAAGATTTCTGGAGTAAAAGTTGAAAAAAACAGGGATTTCCGCCAATCAGTACGGCGGACGGACCTTCGGCAGAGATCGGGGGACAGGGGTCGGGGACCTGAAAACAGAGATCAGGAAGCAGGAATCGGGGACTAAAGGCGTGAGGTGAGAGGGTTTTTTCTGCTGACCCCTGACAACTGGCCCCTGATAACTGTTTGCACAGTTGATGCCTGCCTGAGGCTCTTTAACGAGAAAGGGTTTATGTTTGAATAGCCTTATACCTCTGATTGAAACCATGCCCGATCTGAAGAAGGCATTAAAAGGCATTGAATCGGAAAAAAGAGTCGGCTTCGACCTTGAAGCTGACTCGATGTACCATTTTTCGGAAAAAGTCTGTCTTCTCCAAGTTGCCTCAAAAAATACCGCCTTTGCAATTGATACCGTAAAGCTGAGGGATTTATCGGTCTTAAAGCCCTTTTTCATGCGGGAAGATGTGATAAAGATATTTCACGGGGCGGATTATGACGTGCGGTCTCTTTTCAGAGACTTTGGCATCGAAATAAATAATCTTTTTGATACCGAGCTTGCATCGCGTTTTCTCGGGATAAAGTCGACAGGACTTGAAGCAGTGCTCAGGGATCGGTTTAATGTAAAACTTGAAAAGAAATATCAGAAAAAAGACTGGTCGGAAAGGCCTCTCTCTGCAGATATGCTGAACTACGCGCTTAATGATGTTCGTCATCTTGTTTCACTTTCCGAAATTCTTGAAAAAGAACTTGATGATATAGGACGTTTGTCGTGGGTTGAGGAAGAGTGCGAAATATTATGCAGGGTCAGACCGGCTGCAGATAATGGAGAACCTCTTTTTTTAAAATTCAAGGGCGCCGGAAAAGTCAGCCCCCGCACTCTTGCTGTTCTGGAGGAGCTTCTTCGGTTCCGAAGAGAAATGGCTCAACAAAGAGACAGGCCTGTATTTAAAATCATGGGGAATGATTCTATCCTGAAACTTGCCGAAACAAGACCCGACAGTTTGAAAAAAATCATAAATATTCAAGCCGTTACTCAAAGGCAGTTGGATATATACGGCAAAGATGTGATCCTGGTTATCAGTAAGGCTGTGAATATACCTGAAAATATGCTTCCGGGTTACCCGCGGGAAAAAGCTTTTCTTATTTCCGAGGCAGCTTCAAAGAGAATTGAGGCGCTTAAGATATGTAGGGATAAAAAGGCGTTAAAGCTTAATCTTGATCCCGGGCTTTTGTTAAATAAAGCTCTCATTAACTCAATCGGAGTTAAAAAACCTGTTACGAAAGAGGAATTGGAAGCGATAAGCGATATGAAGAACTGGCAGAGGAGTGAGTTCGGGGAGGAGATTATCAAGCTTTTAAGGCGGGCAGAAAAAGGTTGACATACAAAAGGAACTTTCCTATATTTTACTTTCTGCAAAGAAGGTATCTTATTAACATCTCGTTGTTGTGTATTATCCTAACCCCGATAAACGGGATAAGTAAGTTTGCGAGATTATTTCCTGCCGCTCTTTTCAGTACCCCCTTGAGGGGTAGAAAAACGCAGGAAATAATCTCTTACTTACTAAGAGGATTATTAATATATTAAGGGTTTTATAAAAGCATAAAAAATACAAAGGAGGTGAAGTCAGGCAGGACTTTGGTCTTTTTTTAGAGAACAATTAGTATCCGATATGATTAATAATCAACAATAAGGAGGGGTTAATGAGTGCAACTATACTTTTTGCATTAGGATGCGGAGTATTAGGCGTTATATACGCCATAATGACCGCGATGTGGGTATCGAAGCAGGACGCAGTGAATGCGAAGATGCAGGAGATATCTAATGCGGTCAAAGAGGGTGCAATGGCGTTCCTCGCGCGCGAATACAAAACGGTCGCAATTGTTGCGGTGCCTTTGACAGTTCTTCTGGCCTTCCTAGGAACCTGGACGGCAATAGGGTTCGTCATCGGCACGGTCGGTTCGGCGGTCGCAGGATACATCGGCATGATGGTATCGGTGCGGGCCAACGTGCGCACGGCCCAGGCAGCCTACAGGGGCCTCCAGGCTGCACTCGGCCTTGCTTTCAAGGGCGGCTCGGTGACCGGCGTTATGGTCGTTGGTCTCGGAATTATAGGCCTTGCCGGCTTTTATTTTATAGTAAAGCAGGCAGCTCCTGAGCAAGCTTTCCATGCGCTGGTCGGTCTCGGTTTCGGATGCTCACTCATGAGCGTATTCGCCCGTATCGCAGGCGGTATCTACACAAAAGCTGCTGATGTAGGCGCTGACCTCGTTGGAAAAGTTGAAGCAGGAATTCCTGAAGATGATCCCAGAAACCCTGCAGTTATCGCCGATAACGTTGGAGACAACGTAGGCGACTGCGCAGGCATGGCGGCAGACCTTTATGAGACATACACAGTTACGCTCGTTGCAGCAATGCTGCTTGCCAAGACAGTTTTTGGCGCTGAGAGCGCATGGGTGGAATTCCCGCTGCTCCTCGGTGGAATATCAATTATCGCTTCCATTATCGGAACATTTGCAGTAAGGCTCGGCAAAAGCGGATATATCATGGGCGCCCTTTACAAGGGGCTTTCTGTTTCAGGTATTCTCGCGGCAGTAGCATTTTATATTGTAACAGGCCAGTTCCTGAAAGGCGAATCGGCACAGGCTTCAGTGGTTGCTCATCCATCATTTACACAGATGAACGTTTTCCTTATGGCGCTTATCGGCCTTGCATTGACAGGCCTGATCGTGGCTATAACAGAGTATTTCACCGCAAAGGAGTATGCTCCGGTGAAACACATTGCAAAGGCCAGCCTGACCGGCCACGGCACAAACGTTATAGCAGGTCTTGCGGTCAGCATGAAAGCCACAGGCGCGCCTGTTATCGTTATCGTAGCCTCAATTCTTGGCGCCTATTCATTAGGCGGCGGATTTAATGGTGATGCGTCAGGTGGTCTTTTTGCTATCGCCCTTTCAGCGGTTTCGATGCTTTCAATGACAGGCATCGTGGTGGCCATTGACACCTACGGCCCGATCACGGACAACGCAGGCGGTATAGCAGAAATGGCAGGAATGCCTGAAGAGATCCGTAATATCACAGACCCGCTGGATGCAGTCGGAAACACGACAAAGGCTGTTACAAAGGGTTATGCAATCGGTTCGGCAGCCCTCGCGGCACTGGTCCTCTTTGCCGAGTATTCCCGCTCTTTCGTGGATCCGATCACGAAGTTGGCGATTGATATCAAATTCGATCTCTCGAACCCGATGGTACTCGCCGGTCTTTTCATCGGCGGCCTGCTCCCCTACTACTACGGCTCGCTCCTGATGGAGGCCGTTGGTAAGGCTGCCGGCAGCATCGTTGAGGAAGTGCGCAGGCAGTTCCGTGAGATCCCTGGTATCATGGAAGGCACGGGAAAGCCGGAGTACGGCAAGTGCGTTGACATCGTGACCAAGGGCGCCATCCAGCAGATGATGCTCCCGGCGCTCATTCCGGTCGTGGTTCCGGTCATCGTTGGCTTCGCTCTGGGCCGTGAGGCCCTCGGCGGCGTGCTTATCGGCAGCATCGTCACCGGCCTATTCCAGGCCATCGCCATGACAAGCGGCGGCGGCGCATGGGACAACGCCAAGAAATCATTTGAAGACGGCGTTACCGACGACAACGGCAAAGTTCATAAGAAGGGAAGCGATGGACACAAAGCTTCCGTCACCGGCGATACAGTCGGCGATCCGTACAAGGATACAGCCGGTCCTGCAATCAACCCGATGATCAAGGTTATAAACATCGTTGCGCTTCTGATTGTTCCAATGCTGTAGAAGCGGTATTGTTATGCTTTAAAGGCCGTCCTCTTCATAAGGGGACGGCCTTTTTTTTAGCCCCAAACACCTTGCTGATATGCAATCCACTTTATGCCCAAAGCCTGATCGAAGGGCTGATACGGCGCATTATATATAATGCTCCACATACTCCATCAACTTTCCGGCCAGAAAATAGGGCAGGTTGAGCAATCTGAATTTCTTTCCTTCAAAAGTTTCAGCATTATCGATTTTCATATCACCGGCATAAAGCCGAACAGCAAAGGAATGAGGAGTATTATTGATAAACTGATGCAGGGACTTCAGTGTTCCCGTTTTCCCGGCCTTAATTTCGACCGGAACGCAGCAGTTTTTATAAATCTGAACGACATCAACTTCAGAACCGGACTGTTTCTTATCGCGCACCCAGAAAACCGGTTTTCGATTCGTTTCCATATCACCGGCGATGATCTCCTGGCGAACAATATGTTCGGCAATAAGGCCTCGATAAAAAGCGTGCAAATCACCGTACTTGAAATAATTTTGCTGCAGGCCCGCAAAATAATTAATCAGACCGGTGTCGATATATTGAAGTTTAGGAGATTTTCTGTGATCCGGCATAGACGGCAATTCCGTGGATGTGGTCGGGTAAAGGATATAGATGAGCATTGCCCTTTCGAGTACACGCAACGCTTCTCCGACCTCGCGTGATTTGTAATTTGACTTGCCAAAGCCCTGAAACTTTATCCTGTTTCCCGCCTCGAATGGGATGGCTTCCAGACAGTGACGGAGCACGTATCTCATTGTATGATTGCGTGCATACTTTTCCGAATCGTTTATATATGACATCATTAAAGATTCATAAACGCTTTTGAGCGAAGTTACCGCACCGCTTTCGATGTATTTTTTTATTATCTCCGGCATGCCGCCTATCAGGGTGTACTCATGAAAGAGATTCAGCAGTTTCTTGTGGGTAAATGATTTATAAGGGATTGTGTCGTAAATTTTAAGGATCTGTGATTCTTTTCCGGCTTCCAGGAATTCCCTGAAAGACAACGGATACAGATATAGATATTCGATCCTTCCGACCGGAAAACTGATGTCCTCGCGGTCAAGCATTATTTCGAGCAGAGAACCAGCGGCTATGACATGAACCTCCTTCTTTTGCTCGTAGAAGTATCTCAGCATTTTCACCGCAAAGGGTGAATTCTGAATTTCATCTATAAAAAGAAGGATGGATCCTTTCCTTAAAATTACATTCTTTATGACAAGAATGGCCTGGAAAAGTTCGCTGATGGCCAGTTCATTTTTAAAAATGTTTCTGTCCTCTGGAATTTCAAGATTGAGATAGATATAGTTCTCAAAATGCCGGGAGAATATTTCTACTGCCGTAGTTTTGCCGACCTGACGCGCACCGCGCAACACAAGAGGTTTGCGGTCCGGCTTATTCTTCCATTCGACTAATTTATGCAGAATTGACCTATTAAACATATGTTTTGTCCTGTGATAAAGTCAGGGATATTTTATTCATTGTTTGTATAATAGTCAATGATAAATATTTGTTGCCCGCACCTCCAGCCTAACTGAAAATCTCATCCATGAAATCGAGGACAAAGCCGTTTACAGCCTTCCTGTCCGGAAGTGACGCCGCCATGCCGTACATCGCGGCTGTGCCTTCTGTCGATGCTTTCGGATTTGCAGTTACCTCTTCAACAGATTCCCTCAAATCGGATATGAACGGTTCTGCAGCTTTTTCATGGGCGGCCGTAATCATCATATGAAGAGAGGATGGGAACTGCTGGCGGTCAAGGCGCCATCCGCGCCTGTCCATTGCGTCTCCGAGAGCGAATATGTCGAGTGTGTCCGAAGCAAAGGCAAAAACGGACATATCCGGTTTTCCGAGAATATAAAGCCCTTTTATGCCGCCGATTCCTTTCATGATGGCCTTTGCGGTTTTCATGGCCGATTCCGCAAGGCGCATATAGCCTTCTTCTCCAATCGAATTTAAAGCAGCCCAGGCTGCCGCAATCGATCCTCCGGCCCTTGTTCCTGTCATGGAAGGGGATGCGTATATCCCGCCCGGCCAGTCAGAATAGACAAAGAACTGCCGGCGGCGCAATTCTTTGCTCCGGTAAAGCACAACGGATGCCCCCTTTGCGGCGTAACCGTATTTGTGTATGTCTGCCGATATGGAAGTGACCCCGGGAACTGAGAAATCAAAAGGCGTTACGGGATATCCGAGTTTATTAAGCCACGGGAGCATGAATCCGCCGAGGCATGAGTCCACATGAAACCCTACTTTATGTTCTTCGGCAATGGCGGCAAGCTCCGGTATCGGGTCTATAACACCGTGAGGATATGCAGGCGCCGACCCGACAATTACGATGGTGTTGTCAGTTATGAGCGCTTTTGCCGCCCTGACATCCGCCTTGAAATCATTTCCGACAGGCGCGTGGACGGTTTTTAAATCGAAATAGTGGGCGGCTTTTTCAAACGCGGGATGGGCTGTAACCGGAAGAAGAATTTCCGGCTCTTTTACGGAAGGCCTTGTTGCCCTTGCCAACTGCCTGTAAGCCTTCATCGCCATGAGAATACTTTCGGTGCCTCCTGATGTCATTGTGCCTGAAACCTCTTCATCTCCTCCAAGCATCCTTGCCGTCATGGCGATCACTTCGTTTTCAAAGGTTTTCAGGCTTGGAAAAGCCAACGGGCTCAGGCCGTTTTCCGAGAAAAACATGTTGTGCGCTTTTTTCAAAAACCCGGTATGCTCTTCTCCGGCGTAATATACAAGACTCCAGGTTTTCCCGGAGCGCCAGTCGGCGTCCTTTTCCCTCATCGCCTCCATTCGGGATAATAAAGCATCCTTTGGAATTCCTTTGACTGGGATTGATGTTTTTACAGGCATTTTGCACCTCCGGATCAGGGATCATGGATCGGTCTCTTGTTTCTGGTTTGTAGTTTCTGGTTAAACCAGAGACCAGTAACCAGAGACCATAAACCGAAAATAACGAAATCCGATATTCGAAGTTCGACATACTACTTATCAAAATACCGGATAACAGCCGGTTTTCTTCCGGCCAGTCCGTAATATTTTTCATCAGGCCGGCCGAGGGCGATTACCGCATAAACTGTTTCATCGGCAGGGATTCCGACGGTCAGCTTTATCTTTGGATCTCTTTTTATGGCCGATACCGCAAATCCGATAAGGCAGGAGCCGAGCCCGAGGCTGTGCGCTCCAAGAAGAATATTCTGGGTTGCAAGAAGGGCGTCTTCGGCGGGGCAGGTTGCGCCGGGCTTATACCCGACTATGATTGCTGATGTGGCGCCATGAAAAAGGCAGTCGCGCCCTGAATTTTCCCATTCCGAAAGAGTTTCTTTCACTCTTTCATAATAGTTCTTATAGTAAAAATCGAGCTCCTTGTTGCCCGTTAATTTCATAAGGAAGCGAAGGTGGCCTTTTTCAGCCATATTGTTCAGTTCCTTAAAATAGCGCGCCACCTGATTTGCAAGGAAGACAACAGCTCCACGGGAAG
>JAUYEO010000016.1 GCA_030689795.1 Desulfobacterales bacterium
AGGGGAGAGCATTCGAGACAAATAAATTTGATGTCCATCATCCGGTATGTTCTGAAAACAGCAACATGAAACTTTTTATATAAATTTAAAAGGGGGCGTGGCATGGGAAAATTGTTATGGGAACCGTCGAAAGAGCGGATATTAAATTCAAACATGAAGCGATTCATGGATATTATAAACCGGAAATACGGAAAATCCTTCATGGAATATAAAGATTTGTATCAGTGGTCAGTGGAAAACATTCCCGATTTCTGGGCTGAAATGTGGGACTTTGCCGGCATAATAGCGTCAAAACCTTATGATCGGGTTATTGATGATGTTAAGAAGATGCCGGGCGCAAAATGGTTTGAGGGCGCGCGCCTCAATTTCGCCGAAAATCTTTTAAGGTATCGGGACGGGCAGACAGCGCTCATTTTCAAGGGTGAAGACCAGGACGCAACCCGTATGACGTATGCCGAGCTTTATGATGAAGTAGCGCGGCTCTCGGCCTCTTTGAGAGAGGCAGGCATTCAGAAAGGGGACCGCGTAGTCGGTTTCATGCCGAACATGCCGCAGTCTATTATTGCCATGCTCGCTGCCACAAGCATCGGAGGGGTATGGTCTTCCTGTTCACCCGATTTTGGAATAAAGGGGGTTTTAGACCGCTTCGGCCAGATCAGGCCGAAGGTTATATTTACAGCAAACGGCTATTCATTCAAGGGGAAGCGCCTCGACTGCCTTGAGAGGATATCGGATATTTTAAAAGAACTTCCTTCAATAGAAAAGGTGGTCGTCGTTCCATACACCGAACCGGAACCGGATATAAGCAGAGTCCCGAAAGCTGTTCATTACAGGGATTTCATATCTTCAGAAAAAGGGCTTGAGATAAAATTCGAACAGCTTCCTTTTGATCATCCTTTATACATAATGTACTCTTCGGGGACAACCGGGCTTCCGAAATGCATGGTTCAGTGCGCGGGAGGTATTCTCGTTCATCAGTTGAAGGAGATGATTCTCCATACCGATTTGAAAAGGAGCGACACAATTTTTTATTTTACCACCTGCGGCTGGATGATGTGGAACTGGCTTACAAGCGCGCTTGGCGTGGGAGCCACACTTGTGCTGTTCGACGGGAATCCTTTCCATCCCGAGCCCGGCGCATTATGGAAAATGGCTCAGGATGAAAAAATCTCTGTTTTCGGAACAAGCGCTGGTTATATAACCGCCCTGCAGAATGCCGGCGTAAAACCCGGAAAAACATATGACCTTAAAAATCTCAGAACTATTCTTTCGACAGGTTCGCCTCTTTCAATGGAAAACTTTGAATATGTGTACAGCGATATAAAGCCCGATGTTCAGCTTGCATCCATTTCCGGAGGGACGGATTTAAACGGCTGCTTTGCGCTCGGCAACCCGATGGGCGCAGTCTATTCAGGGGAGCTTCAATGCAGGGGGCTTGCCATGAAGGTTGAAGCATTTGATGAAAACGGGAAGTCGTTTATCAACCGACAGGGAGAGCTTGTCTGCACGGCGCCTTTCCCTTCAATGCCGATTTATTTCTGGGATGATCCGGACGGAAAGAAATATCACAGCGCCTATTTTGATGTGTATCCGGATGTATGGCGGCACGGTGATTTTATTGAAATCAATGACCGTGGCGGGGTTACTATTTTCGGGAGGTCCGACGCCACTTTAAATCCCGGAGGAGTCAGGATAGGAACTGCCGAAATATACCGCCAGATGGAACAGCTTGACGAGATAGAGGACAGCGTTGTTGTCGGCCAGGACTGGAAGAATGACGTTCGTGTTATCCTGTTTGTGAAAATGGCGCCGGGTTACGAGCTGACGAATGAGGTCAAAAAGAAGATTGTAAATACTATCAGGGTAAATGCTTCTCCGAGGCATGTGCCTGCAAAAATTCTGAGCGTGCCGGATATTCCGTATACGCTGAATATGAAGAAGGTTGAGCTTGCCGTGAAAAAAGTCATCCAGGGCAGGCCCGTGCTGAACAAGGATGCCCTGAGGAATCCGGAGGCTCTCGATTTTTATGCCGGGTTCAAGGAGCTTAGTGAAGAATAGTCGAACATCGAAAACAATTGCCACGAAGACACAAAGACACAAAAAAGACACCTAGTGACTTCGTGTCTTTGTGGCAAAGAGAAAAACGAATCATCAATTTTTAACAATGGATACTTAAACAATGACAAAAGAAGAGACTATCGAAGCGGTAAGGCAAAGGGCAAAGAAGAATTTTTCACTGGGGTATAACTGCGCCGAATGCGTTCTGGAGGCTGTATTTTCGTTGATTGACACCGGATTGCCGCAGGAAGCGCGCAGGATGGCTACAGGCTTCGGCGGCGGTGTCGGGCTCTTTGGAGACACGTGCGGAGCTTTATCAGGAGCCGTCCTTGCCGTTGGGGCTGTTCACGGGAGAAGCTCTCTGCCGGAAGGTGAGGGAAAAGAGGCTGTAAAAAAAGCATCCGAGCAGCTTTACGGCAAGCCAGGCCTCTACAGGCTTTTTAACCAGATACCGAACCGGATAAGCGAAAAATACGGCC
>JAUYEO010000020.1 GCA_030689795.1 Desulfobacterales bacterium
TCTGATAAAATGCCGAACAGCGAAACAAACTGTTTTTTTCTTTTAAAATCTTTGACCCTGTTTACTGCTATGGAAAAAAGCCAGCTTTTAAACTTTTCAACATCTTTAAGGCCATTGAGGTTTCTGAAAGCCTGGGTAAAAATTTCCTGGGTTAGGTCTTCCGCATCCATTTTATATTTAATCCTGTAATAGACCATCCTGAAAATTTTGTTATAATAAAGATCGGCCAGTTGATTAAAGGCATGGGAACTTCCCGAAACGGCTTTTTGTGCCAGTAAAACTGTTTGAGCTTCGGAGGCTTTACCGGCGCTGCCGGGGGATGGATATATATTTTGATGCTGTTCCGACATGCCTGATAATAACCGTAACCCCGGCATAAGTCCATATTTTATCTCGAAGAGAAGATTCGGATCTGCATCCCCGGAAAAACAAGAGGCAGAGGCGGCAATGGCGGTAAAAGAATCGGAACCACCACCGCGCTCTTCCTGAACGAAATATCATCATCGTAATAGTCCCGGTCGCACCTGCTCGTATCATTATGTCTCATCCGGTAAATATGCCTGTTTGCCAGGTCCTGCCTTTGCTCAAGTCTCATTCGTTCTCTTTTTGATAAGTGCCCGTCGCGCATGGCCCTGTCGTTCTGATTATCTATCCTGTTCTGTTCGTTTCTTAAAATTTTCGCTTCGTGTCTTGTAATACCGCCGTCCTCGATTCCATTCTCGATCCTGTCGTGCTGCCTTGAATCTCTTCTTTCGATTCTTCCTGCCAGAGATTCACCTGCTCCGGCAAAACCAATCACCATAACAACTAAAGCAAATAAAGCGATCCTTTTCATATTGCCCTCCTTTCGTGGCTTTTTAACTGAATAGACGAATGAAGGTGGAAATTTGTCTACTTGTTCCAGGAAAAAAGTGCGGCTCCGACAGCAATGGACATTGCCGTCATGAAAACGAGAACGGCGAGTTCAGGGGTTACATCGGCGAGTTTAGCGCCGTCGTTCATAACCTTCCGGACGGCTGCAAGCATGTGGGTCAATGGAAAGAGTTTTGCGATTAATTTCACCCAGCGTGATGATCCTTCGAGGGAAAACCAGACTTCGGATAAAAACATCATGGGCCAGGAAATAAAATTTACGACACCGCTCGTAAATTCTTCACTTGTTCCTCTTGCCGCGATAACAAGCCCGAATGCGCTGAGGCATATGCCTCCTGTAAAGAAAATGACGAAAAGGTCAAAATAAGATCCTTCCACCTTGAAGGAAAATATAAAGCTGCATCCGATCCATACAATGGCAAGTGTAAACATAAGGATAAATATGCGGGACAGAATCTGGGCTGAAAGATATTCGAAAGCGGTTAGAGGAGTTGCATTCAGACGTTTTAGTACTCCTATTTTACGGTAGCGGACAACAACATATCCAACTCCCCACAAAGCGCTGAACATCATGTTCATTGCCAGGATCCCGGGGAAGAGCCAGTCTATGTATCTTATCTCCTTTCCTTTGATCTCTCTTTTCCCGGCAACGACTTTGCCGTCCGGAAGAAGGCTGCCCTTGAAGAGTTTTTCGATTATATATCCTTTCGGAGAACTGTCACTCACCCAGTATTCATGCTCCTTTGATCCGGCCTTTACAAGAAAATCAATCTTATGATGTTTTAGTTTTTCTATTCCGTCTTCAAATGATTTAAATCCAATAAATTTGATATAGCTGGTTTCCCTGAATCCTGAAGGAAGATCGATCTTGCTGACGGATACGGATTCATATTGTGACGGGAAAACGCCTACTTTATATTCCGCATAATCTTTTCCGCCAAAAATCATTCCAAAACCGGCTACTATCAAAAAAGGAAAGAGAAAGTTCCAGCCGAGGGCCGACCTGTCCCTGAAAAATTCAAGGTTTCTTGCATAAAACATCGCCCAGAGTCTTTTAAAGCTCATATCTAATCTCTCAACTGCTTTCCGGTTAAATTTAAAAACACATTTTCAAGGTTCGGCGAACGGACTATCATTTCAGTTAAATCAATATGTTCCGATAACAACCTGTTGAGACATGAGTTGATGTCATTTGTCCTTATTTCAAGCCTGCCGTTTATCTCCCGGAAGCGGAAAGGAAACTGTGACAGCGGAATCTTTATGCTGTTTTTTGGAAGAATTACGGTAACTCCTTCACAATGCTCCTTTATAAGCTGATGGGGAGTTCCCCGTGCGATTATCTTCCCGTTGTCCATTATTGCAATTTCATCGCACAGGTGCTGTGCCTCTTCCATGTAATGTGTTGTCAAAATGATGGTATTACCTTTTTCTTTGATTTTTTGAACGATGCTCCATAGATTGCGTCTTGCCTGGGGATCGAGACCTGTTGAAGGCTCGTCCAAAAACAGTAGTTCAGGCTTATTGATCATTGCAAGGGCAAGCATGAGGCGCTGTTTCTGTCCCCCGGATATCTTATCGTTCAGTCTCTTCTGGATCTCTCTTAAATTGCAGATATCAATTATCTCTTCAATGTCGGCCGGATCATTGTAAAGATTTTTGAATGTAATCAGTGTTTCGCGCAAGGTCAGGGATGAAAGGAGGGCGGTCTGCTGAAACTGGATTCCAACCTCCTGTTTAAAAGAGGATAATCGCTGTTTGCCCTTGTAAAGAATTTCTCCGGAAGTCGGAGGAATGATATTTTCAATCACCTCTATTGTTGTGGTTTTTCCCGCTCCGTTCGGGCCAAGCAGGCCGAAACAGGTTCCCTTTCGGATTGAAAAACTGATGTCATCAACCGCAACGACTTCCTTATATTTTTTAACCAGATTTTTTATTTCAAGCAAATCAGGCATGTTCCCGGCTTTGTTAAATTGTTAATATCTTCAAACAGCGCCAGAGTTTAGAGAAAGCGTCTTTTCATGTCAAGGAGAGAATGTCTGATTGACAGCAATTTTTGAAACGGACAATTGAAGAAGAACTTTTTTAAATACAAACTGTTGCGCATAAGATGAATTTTTTATGTGTGAACGGCTTTGTTCCCGCCTGTAATTTATAAATATCGCCCCCCTGCTGCGGAAGCTCGCGGATCGGGCCAAAGAAGCAGGATGTGTTATAAGAGGATCGGGTGTATAATGGCGCAAGCATGTACAAAAACACCGACGATCGAAAACGGCTGCTGAAAACGCGAGCATCTTGTTTTAAATCAATCAGTCGCTGAACATGCCGAGGAAATTAACCGCATTAATAATTCCTCCCTCTATTTTAACATCACCCTTTGCGAGCGCAACGGCCGGATTAGAAAGCTTTGCCGCGATCTCTTTCCATGTGTTTGAATCAACCGTTATGGTTATGTCGGCTTTTTGCCGGAAAAACGGTTCAATCACAGCGATTCCGCGGCGGACATGCACTGTATAAGTTTCTTTTGTATCCGGGAAGTAGAAGCCGGCCGTCTTATCGACATCGGAGCTCTTCTCCGGATTTAATTTTACGCTCATACCGTTAAAGATTGCCGCAAGCGGAATTCTGTGCGCAAGATCTTTGTCGATTTTAGCCTTTGTGAGCTTCAGATTCCCCTCAGCCTCATTGGCCTGCGACAGATAATAATTCCTGGCATTGGCATTTCCCTGCAAAAGTCCGAGCTTACGAAGGGAGGAAGCTTTCAGGTCGAGGGCTTCGCGCATATCCGGCGAAAGCACAAGCAGCATGTCGGTGAGCTCAAGAACCCACTGGTGGTCACCCTCCGCGCCCGCTTTTTTTGCATGCTCGAGGAGAGCCTTTTTTCCGCCTGCAAGTCCTGCAAATCGCTCCGCGCGCTCTTTTAACGGGAGAGGATTCAAATCAGTTGAATTGCCACTGAACCACCCGAGATATCCGTTATGGATGTTTCTTACAGACCAGGCGACGGTCCCGTAATATTCGCGCAGATACGGTTTATCTGCAAGATGCTGAGGCAGTTTAACAGTTTCCACAAGCTCATCCGGGGTAAGCCCTCTGTTGATGCCCCGTATCGTCTGGTCGTGGACAAACTGTATTGCATCCCTGTAGTCTGTCAGTGTTTCGTATATTTTGTCTGCGCCGGATATCGGGCGCGAATGACAGGGTACGAGATATTCAGCGTTAAGCGACCGCATCTTGTCGAGGCTACGCACCCAGGCAAGCACATCCCGGTATCTGGTTCCCCGTATTGTATAAAGATTCGGAAAGGACTTATAAAAATTATCGGCTGCAATGAGGACCTTTTTATCCGGTATCCAGATCACGATCTGATCATCGGTTTCACCCGGCGCATGTATGAGTTCAAGATTGATGCCTGCGATGTTTACTTTAAAAATATCACCTGAAAAAGTCCTGTCCGGCCTTATGTATGACATGGTTGTTTTGTCGTCAAATTTAAGAAACGGGCCGATACCGCAGTTTTCCAGTTCCCCGGTTTTTAAAAAAGTCCCGAACATGCGCATTGCCCGCTTATATGTTACTTCCTGCGTAACCGTAGTAACCCGGTCGAGTTCTTCCAAGGTCTTTTCATGGGAATAGACATCGACTTTTTTATTCCCCGTAAAAACAGAAGCGCCGAAGACATGATCGGCATGATAGTGTGTGTAGATAAGCGCTTTAAGCGGTTTTGAAGTGATTTTATCAAAAGCCTTTTTTACAGGTATAGCCGCCTCAACGCTCTCCATAACATCAACCACTATAACTCCGTCTTTACCTTCAATCAGTATTGAGTTGGCGAGACCATATCCGATTGCAGTATAGACGCCGTCTGTTACTTTAATAATATCCTGCCTGAATTCCGTCGTATGTTCGGCCAGCTCTTTGTTTTTATCTACGGTGCCGGTTACAGGTTTTTCTCTTGAACAACCTGTGACTATCAATATGCAGGCTGACATAGATATCAAAAACAACGTTGCTTTTTTGAGTCTCGTCCTTCTCATTTCAAAATCTCCTTGGATTTTTAAGGTCTTAAGCCGATATCCGGCACAAACGCGGAGTACTTTGAAGCAGGAAATTTGCCGAAGCAGGCATTACGGAATCTGTTTTAATCTTCCTATGGAAAGAGAGTGAAGCGGGATCAGGATGTCTGCAATGCCTTTTATTTTCTGGGCCGAATCAGCGGATCGCGGTTCGTGTTTCGATTCACTATAAATTATTCACGATTCACGCCATGTCGCATCGTTTTTTATTACGTTTTTCTCTTATCATTGAAAATATGGTTTGAAATAACAATCTTCTGTATTTCAGATGTTCCCTCGTAAATTGTGAAAACACGGGCATCCCTGTAAAAACGTTCAACAGGATATTCCTTGATGAAACCGTACCCGCCATGCATCTGAAGAGCTTTCCCTGTGATGCGGTTTACCATTTCAGATGCAAACAGTTTTGCCATGGATGCCTGGAGGGTAAATTTTTCACCCCTGTCTTTCATGGCGGCAGCCGAAAGCATCAACTGGCGGGCAGCCTCAATCTCGGTTGCCATTTCGGCGGCCATCCAGCGAAGCCCCTGGAACTTTGATATAAGCTGTCCGAACTGCTCACGCTCGGTCGCATATTTTACCGCCGCGTCGAGAGCTGCCTGTGCAACGCCGACGGACTGTGCCGCAATTCCGATCCGACCGCAGTCTAAAGCCGTCATGGCTATTTTAAAGCCGTCTCCTTCGTTTCCGAGAAGATCCTTCTTATGAATCCTGCAATTATCAAAAATAAGGTCGGTGGTATCAGAAGCACGAAGTCCCATTTTGTCTTCCGTCTTGCCGACAATAAATCCGGGGGTCTCTCTTGCAACAAGGAAGGCGCTTATCCCCTTGTGCTTTTTGGCAGGATCGGTATTTGCCGTGGCGATGGTAAGCCCCGCATTTTTCCCGGTTGTGATAAACCTCTTGGTGCCGTTCAATACATAGTAATCACCGTCTTTAACCGCTGATGTTTTCTGGCTTACGGGATCGGAGCCGGCCTGGGGTTCGGTCAGGGCAAAAGCGCCTATTATTTCTCCTGACGCAAGGCATTTCAGATGCCGTTCCTTCTGGTCATCAGTTCCGTAACGGTATATGCTTTCGCAGACTATCGAGTTATGAACCGACATAACGATAGCAGTCGAAGCGCACGAATATGCGATTTCTGAAAGCGCAAGGACATAGCTTATGGTATCGGTGCCGGCCCCTCCGTACTCAGGCGGAATCATCATGCCCATCAGCCCGAGCTCGGCCATCTTTTCAAAGTTATCGGCCGGAAACTCCCTTGTCTCATCCCGTTTCATAGCTGTGGGAGCCACAATCTTCCTTGAAAACTCCCTGACCATATCCCGGATCATGATCTGTTCATCGGTAAGACAATATGACATGTTTTACTCCCTTTAAGAGACCTTTGCATAACACCCCCTTTTGCCCGATTACTGCGTCTGGCTCAAATTTTGGCACGAAGTGACACGGAGTGAAGCGACAGCGCTAACCTTTCGCGCTATCCTCGAAATACTTTAAAGTATTCCTGCGGTTGCACGAAGTGAAGCGTAAGCGCTATATTATCGCCTTCCTTGTACTTGGTCAAAATTGGGCGTTCTTCAAAGGTCTCAGTTTATAAATATTGGTTTGTTGTTTTTCTTTTAACCAAGAACCAATATATTTTTACGAAGCCGTCATGGTCCGTAGATAACGACGAGAAGCTCCGCCGTTTTCTCCCCGATATTTTTAAGCATATGCCTGATACCCGAATTGAAATGTAGGGAATCGCCTTCACCGAGAGTGTTGACGTGATCGCCGACAACCACTTCCACTTTCCCCTGCAGGACATATACGAATTCTTCCCCCTCGTGGTTATATCCGACTCCCTTATGATCCTGCATCGGTTCGACAGTCACCTTGAAGGCTTTCAGGTGCTTGTTTTCCGCTCCGGGAGTAAGGGTGATATAGGCATAGTTGTCCGTGCGTTTTGTATATGCTTTAATCCGCTTGCTTAAAGTCGATTCCTGTTCCCTCAGAAAATATCCGGAATCAATTTCGAGGGCCTTTGCAATCTGGAGCAGCGCCCCCACCGGAGGAAACACCTTGCCGGCCTCGATCTTTTTAAGGTACTCGATTGAAAACCCGGTCTCATTTGCTATCTGATCAAGAGAAACCTTCTTTTCTTCTCTTACCTGATGGATTTTCTTCCCCACCTGGGCAATTGAATCTTCTTTCTTCTTAGGCATATAACCTCCTTATTTGTATTCATAAAAACCGCGCCCTGTCTTTCTCCCCAGCCAGCCTGCTTCCACGTATTTCCTGAGCAGGGGGCAGGGCCTGTATTTTGAATCATTAAAACCGTTATAAAGAGTCTCCATTACGGCAAGGCAGGTATCAAGGCCTATAAGGTCGGCAAGAGCAAGAGGTCCCATGGGATGGTTCATTCCAAGCTTCATAACAGTATCGATATCCTCTTTTGAGCCTACGCTATGATAGAGGCAATAGACCGCTTCGTTGATCATGGGCATAAGTATCCTGTTTGCTATAAAGCCGGGATAGTCGTTTGCCAGAGCAGGAGTTTTCCCGAATTTTAAAGACAGGTCCCAGGTAAGTTTAAATGTTTCATCGGAAGTGGCTATCCCCCGTATTATTTCAACAAGCTTCATGACAGGCACCGGATTCATGAAATGCATCCCGATCACCTTTCCGGGTCTCTTTGTCTGGGAGGCAATTCGTCCTATTGGAATAGAAGATGTGTTTGTAGCAAGTATCACATGCGAAGGGCATATGGCATCGAGATCTTTAAAAATCTGAAACTTCAACTGCTCATTTTCCGTGGCAGCTTCAACAACAAAATCGGCGCCGGCCATATCCTTTAAATCAGTACTCGCTTTGATGCGCTGCAAAACAGCGGCTTTTTCTTCTGCCGTCATCTTCCCCTTTTCAACACTCCGGGCAAGATTTTTTGTGATAGTATCAAGACCGCGCCGGACGAATTCATCCTTGATATCGTTCATGATAACTTCAAGGCCGCTCATGGCCGCAACCTGAGCAATGCCGTTTCCCATCTGACCTGCTCCGATGATACCGAATTTATTAATCTCCATTTGATTCTCCTTAGGAACCGTTACGAAATAACCAATACATTCCTGACCATTTTGTTACGGCTCCTTATGCCGGTCAAGGCATTTCAATGTTACAGTTATTTTATTACAACGGCTTATCTTTTAATGTAACTACTCAGCCACCGATCTACGCTGATCATCACTGAATTTTTTTCTTTTATTATCATATACAAATCTTGTAACTGCTCAGGTGGATAGGCCGCAGGCAATTAGCTTGTAGGAGGAAATCATGCGCGCCCCTACTTCTACAGAATAATATCTGTTATTTCCTTGTATTTAAACCTATCTGCGTTCATCTGTGTGAATCTGCGGCTGAATAGTTATCTTTTAACAATCATTGCTACGGCCTCTCCGCCTCCAAGGCAAAGGGAGGCAAGGCCTGTTTTCTTATCCTGCCTGATCATTTCATATAAAAGCGTGACAAGGAGACGGCATCCGCTTGCACCAATAGGATGCCCGATAGCCACGCTTCCTCCGTTTACATTCACTTTTGAAGGATTCAGATCAAGTTCGCGGAGAACGGCAACGGTTGACCCGCTGAATGCCTCGTTGATTTCGTAAAGATCGATAGCCTCCTTTGAAAGACCCTCTTTCTTAAGACATTTGGGAATTGCCCAGATTGGAGCCACAAGCACGTATTTCATGTCTATGCCGTAGGAAGCCTGGGCTCCGATCCGCGCCATGACTTTGCACCCGAGCGCCTCGGCCTTCTCTTTAGACATAACTACTACAGCGGCAGCGCCGTCACTTATTATCGAGGCATTTCCGGCAGTTCCAACCCCGTCTTTTTTAAAGGCAGGCTTCATTTTTGAAAGGGATTCATAGCTTGTCTCCTGCGGACATTCATCCCTGTCGAAAAGGGTCATCCCTTTTTTGCCTGCAATTTCAACAGGAACAATTTCATCTGTAAAACGACCCGAAGAAAGAGAGTACAAGGCGCGCCTGTACGATTCAGCAGCATACCTGTCCTGATCCTCACGGCTTATCCTGTACTTTTCCGAGCAGAGTTCATTCGACATTCCCATATGAAAATCATTGACATTGTCCCATAAACCGTCATGCATCATGTGATCTTGCAACTTTCCCGGTCCCATGCGATAGCCAAATCTTGCCTTTTCAAGGAAGAACGGAGCCATGCTCATGTTCTCCATTCCGCCGGCGACCACGACATCGGCATCGCCGGTCTGAATCGCCTGCGCCGCAAGCATAACTGCTTTCAGGGCCGAACCGCAGACCTTGTTGATCGTGATACACTCGGCTTCCCAGGGCATTTTTGCAAGCACAGCGGCCTGCTTGGCAGGATTCTGCCCATAACCGCATGGGAGAACCATACCCATTATCACTTCGTTGATATCCTTTTTTTCGATGCCGGCCCTTTTCACGGCTTCCTCTATTACTATGGAGCCGAGCTTTGTGGCTCCAACATTTCCAAGAGTCCCGTTGAAACTTCCAAGAGGCGTCCTGACAGCGCTCACTATTACTGCTTCTCTCATATTCTCTCCCTCGACCTTTGCATAACACCCCCTTTTGCCCGATTACTGCGTCAGGCTCAAATTTTGGCACGAAGTGACACGGAGTGAAGCGACAGCGCTAACCTTTCGCGCTATCCTCGAAATACTTACGTGTATTCCTGCGGTTAAAATTATCGCCTTCCTTGTACTTGGGCAAAATTGGGCGTTCTTCAAAGGTCTTTCTTAATCTTAATCTTAATTAATAAATAATATTTGGTACTTCGTACACCGAAATTCGATCTTCGATTTATGTTCCCGCTTCTACATATTCCTTCTGTATTTGCCCCCGACATCATAAAGGGCCTGGGTGATCTGCCCCAGCGAGCAGATCCTTACGGTATTCATAAGCTCTGCAAATATGTTTTCCCCGGACAGCGCAGCCTTCTGAAGGCGCTTTAATGCTTCAGGCGCATTACTTTCATTTCTCTTCTTGAATTCCTCAAGCCGCAGAATCTGAGATTCTTTTTCTCCTTCCGATGCCCTGGTCAGTTCAACGCATGCGGACATCTCTTCAAGATCGACATCCGGATCACGGAATGTATTTACCCCAATGATTGGATACTCGCCCGTATGTTTTAAAACCTCATAGTAAATAGACTCCTCCTGTATTTTGTTTCTCTGGTATCCGGTTTCCATGGCTCCGAGAACTCCGCCCCGCTCTGTAATCCTGTCAAATTCGGCAAGTACGGCCTCTTCGACAAGGTCTGTCAGCTCTTCTACTATGAAACTCCCCTGGTTCATGTTTTCATTTTTTGCAAGCCCCCATTCCTTGTTGATGATAAGCTGGATCGCAAGAGCCCGCCTCACCGACTCCGAACTGGGGGTGGTTATCGCTTCATCAAATGCGTTTGTGTGAAGGCTGTTGCAGTTGTCATATATGGCGCAAAGCCCCTGCAGTGTCGTTCTTGTGTCATTAAACTGGATGTCCTGGCTGTGCAGGGATCTCCCCGAAGTCTGTATATGGTATTTAAGCATCTGTGAACGTTCAGATCCCTTGTACTTCTCCCGCATCGCAACCGACCATATTCGCCTCGCCACCCTTCCGATTACCGTATATTCCGGATCCATCCCGTTTGAAAAAAAGAAGGAAAGGTTCGGGGCAAAGCTGTCGAGAGGCATGCCGCGCGACAGGTAATATTCCACGTAGGTAAATCCGTTTGCAAGTGTGAGTGCAAGCTGCGTGATTGGATTTGCGCCGGCTTCCGCTATGTGGTATCCCGAAATTGAAACCGAATAAAAATTGCGCACATGGTTCTTTATAAAATATTCCTGGATATCTCCCATCATTTTAAGCGCAAACTCTATCGAAAAAATGCAGCTGTTCTGACCCTGGTCTTCCTTTAATATATCTGCCTGGACAGTGCCTCTCACGTTTGAAAGAACCATCGAACGGATGGCGTCGTATTCCTTATCGTCGGGCTCTCTCCCTTTTTCTTTCCTGAACCTGTCCATCTGCTGGTCTATGGCGGTATTCAAAAACATGGCAAGCATAATAGGGGCCGGGCCGTTTATAGTCATTGAAACCGACGTATTCGGCGAACAAAGCTCGAATCCGCCGTACAGCATCCTGACATTATCAAGGGAGCAGACACTTACACCGGAAGTGCCCACCTTGCCGTAAATATCAGGGCGCCTGTCCGGATCTTGCCCGAAGAGAGTGACCGAATCAAAAGCAGTGGAAAGCCTTTTTGCCTCGTAATTTGCCGAAAGGAGCTTGAACCTGTTGTTTGTCCTTGCAGGATCACCTTCTCCCGCAAACATCCTGGTGGGATCTTCGTCGGTACGCTTAAGCGGGAATACTCCTGACGTGAACGGGAAGTGCCCCGGAACATTTTCTTCCCTCATCCATCTTAATATTTCTCCTGGATCTTCATATTTGGGCAGTGATATTTTAGGGATTCTCTGCTGCGACAGGGAGAGCGTAAAAAGAGGGAGCCTGATTTCCCGATCCCTTACCGAGTACACAAGTTCGTCTTTTGAATAATTCTTTTTAATTTCACCCCAATCACCCAGAATATTTCCTGTCTCTTCGGAAATGCCGTCAGCGGCTTTAGCCGCCTCTTCCTTTAACCTTGAAAGAGCCGCTCTCGTCGCCTCCTCTTTTTCCGCCCCCCTCAGGACGGTCTTTTCCGCCTCTTCAAGGTGCCACAATTTCCGGACAGCTCCGGATTGCTCTTTTGTAACCGCGTGGTAACTCCTCAGAGTATCGGCAATCTCTGAAAGGTACCGCGTCCGTTCGGGTGGAATAATAATTGTCTTGGATGTTGATTTTTTCTGAGAAGGGCGTTCAATGCCGGAATTGAATTTTACCCCTATTTTTTCAGTGACTTTATCCAGAATGGAATGATACAGAGCGGTTACTCCGTCGTCGTTGAACTTTGAAGCAATCGTCCCGAAAACGGGCATTTCAGTAAGAGGTTTTTCCCAGGCTTTTTTATTCCGTTGCACCTGTTTTGCCACATCACGCAGGGCATCTTCGCCTCCCCTTTTTTCGAATTTATTTATTACAACGAGATCGGCAAAATCTAGCATATCTATTTTTTCAAGCTGTGAAGCGGCTCCGAATTCGCTTGTCATCACGTAAACCGAAATATCCACAAGGTCTATTATCTTTGAATCGCCCTGTCCGATACCGGCGGTTTCAACCACCACAAGATCGAATCCGGATGCTTTGATTATATCTATCACCTCCGGAAGAGCTTCGGGTATCTCCGTATCCGACATGCGGGTTGCAATCGACCGCATGTAAACGCCGGGGTTTCCGATTGCATTCATCCTTATCCTGTCCCCCAGCAAAGCCCCGCCTGACTTTCTGCGAGACGGGTCACAGCTTATTACTGCAACTTTGACTTCCGGAATGTCATGCATGAGCCGCAGGATTATCTCGTCCGTAAGCGATGACTTTCCGGCCCCGCCCGTTCCTGTAATGCCTATAACCGGAACCTTGCTCTTTCTGCCTTCGGAAAGCAGCGGGATAAAATCGGAGAGGTTTCCATTGTTCTTTGCAAGTTCAACGGCCGTTATAAGATGTGCAACCTTCAGTTTGTTGCCGGGAGAAAGGCCGGTCATATCAACTTTCTTCTCATCGACAGTCGGAAAGTCAAGCATCTCCACCATGTGGTTGATAATTCCCTGGAGTCCGAGCCTGGCCCCGTCTTCCGGCGAGTATATCTTTGCAACTCCGTATGCTTCCAGCTCCCTGATTTCATCCGGAACGATGACTCCGCCGCCTCCGCCGAAAACCCTGATATGAGAGGCTCCATTATCACGGAGAAGATCTATCATGTATTTAAAGAACTCAATGTGCCCGCCCTGGTAGCTGGAAACGGCTATTCCCTGGACATCCTCCTGAATGGCGGCCTCAACGATCTCCTCAACCGAACGGTTATGTCCCAGATGTATGACTTCAACCCCGGTATCCTGCAGTATCCTGCGCATTATGTTTATGGATACATCATGACCATCAAAAAGAGATGTCGCCGTAACCACCCTGATATTATGTCCGGGTTTATAGACTTTTACATCAACGCTCATGCCTCCTCCTTTAAATGTGCCTGATTCATTTTTTTCGCGGATACTCCAAGGATAAAATCTGTCTGATATCTGATATAATCTTCAAGGCTGTAATGGCGGGCAAGAAACCAGCGCCTGAATGTCCACATATGACCCAGAACCGAAATGTTATGCGCAGCAAGCTCGATAGATTTTTCATTAAGATGCGGCAGGTAACCCTGTGAAACCAGACGCGCAAGAACCTCAACAAAAAGGCCTGTTATGCGAAGTTCGTTTTCCAGAACTTTTTTTTGCCACTGGCCGGGAAGGGACTGGGTTTCCTGATAAATAAGGAGGATAAAATCGCTCATCTTGTGGCAGACCATGAAATACTCCCTGATAATTTCAGTCAGGGCATCCCTTCCTCCCGATGATTTTGCCATAACATCGGTAACCCGCTTTTCCACTTCGACATGTATTGAATCGCAGACCAGATAAAGGATATCCTCTTTTGAGGAGATGTACTCATACAAAGAACCGATTGAAACCCCGGCAGCTTTTGCAATCTGTCTTGTAGAAGTTTTATGGAATCCCTTTTCAATAAAAAGCTTTACCGCGGCTTCTGCAATCTGCCTCCGCCTCTTTTCCACAAGATCAGGATTTTTTACCTGGGTTGGAATGTCTTTTGTTCTTTGCAGTTCCTGCATAATCTCCGGTAGCCTGTTTATGTCTTTTTACGGAAAAGTTCAACAAGTTAATGGGACGCAGATTTGCGCTGATATTCACAGATAGATAGGCTGTTAGCTAATAGTCTACAGCCTAACAGTCTTCAGTCTAAACTTCTGCGTTCATCTGCGTCCAAAAAAGGAAATTCCTATACTATTAAAATACCAAACCGAGCGAGCGCTCACTCATAGATTGATATCATGCATCATTTTTACTTGTCAAGATGTAAGATTTTCTTCCGGTAAACCAGCTTTATAAGGAAATATAACAGCCCGATATAATATCTATCATGTCGGTTTTATTGGTTATATTAATTTTTTAATAAATAGTTTGCCATCCGGGTGAAGATCCAAGAAAAATATTGACAAAAATGAATCTGTAAGGATAAACTGAATAAATTCCGACCGAGCGCTCACTCATATTTTTCATATACAGGCTTATAAAAAGTCTTAATGGAGGTAATGCTATGACAGAAGAACAGGTTCTCCTGGCAGAAGAAAAAGACGGTATAATGACTCTTACGTTAAACCGCCCCCAGGCAATGAATTCTTTAAATTTCAGCATGCTGTATTCTTTGCGGGATCAGGTGGAAGCTTTGAGATTCAGATCCGACATAAGAGTTGTCATTATTACGGGAGCGGGCGATAAGGCTTTCTGCTCTGGAGCGGATCTGAAGGAGCGTGTAACATTGAGCCCTTTGCAGGTGAAGGAATATATCTTTACAATAAGAAATCTCTTTACTTCGATAGAACTTTTAAATAAACCTGTCATAGCCGGTGTCAACGGCATAGCCCTCGGGGGAGGAACCGAACTTGCCCTTGCATCCGATATCCGCATAGCATCTTCAAGTGCCACGATGGGGCTCACTGAAACCCGCCTTGCCATAATTCCGGGGGCAGGAGGAACTCAGAGACTTCCGAGGCTCATCGGCCGCGGGAAGGCAAAGGAACTGATATTTACAGGCCGCAGGGTTGATGCTGAAGAGGCTCTGAAGATAGGGCTTGTCAACAAAATCTGCGATAAAGACTCTTTGATGAATGAATGCATGCAGATGGCTGCGATGATATGCGAAACAGGTCCAATAGCAATCGAGCAGGCAAAATATGCAATCAATTTCGGGATTGAAACAGATATCCAGACCGGTCTTGCAATAGAATCGAATGCTTACTGGGTAACAATCCCGACGGAAGACCGCCTTGAGGGGCTTGCAGCTTTCAGGGAAAAAAGAAAACCTGTGTATAAGGGAAAATAAATACATCAGGGTTCGAGGGTTCAAGTGAAAAAAAATTAACCCCTTCATTTAACAATTTTGAGGAGAATTGAAATGGCACTTATGAATTATCCTAAAAAGGTTGTACTGGGAGACATAACGGTAAGAGACGGATTCCAGCATGAAGAAAAGTTCATTCCCACAGACGCCAAGATCTGGATTGCGGAGCAGCTCCTGCTCGCCGGTTTTAAAAGAATCGAAGTCACAAACTACGGAAACCCGACAGGTATGCCGCAGTTCAAGGATGCCGATGCAGTGATGAAACGCCTTCGCACAAGCAAAAAAGTGGGGCATCTGTTAAAGGATGCGGAAATCACGACCATAACTATCCGGGAAAAAGCGGTTGACCGGGCGATCGTTGCCAAAAAGGAAGGATATGGCCCCGACAGGATACTTTTCATGGTCTCAACAAGTGAAGTTCATCACAAGAAAAATTCCGGATTGTCTCTCGCCGAGTACTGGAAGATGTGCGAAGCTTGTATTCCCAAGGCCCATGAAGCCGGAATCAAGGTCTGCGGAACAGTCAGCACAATATGGGGCTGTCCGATAGCAGGCCCTACGGAGCTTAAAACGGCAGTTGAATTCACGAAGCGCTGGCTCGACATCGGCGCAGACGACATAGAACATGCAGACCATGACGGTTCGGCTCCGCCAAACAAGGTTTACGAGTATTATTCCATGATCCTTGATGAAATTCCGGATAAAACAAAGCATGTCGCCCATTTTCATACAACAAGAGGGTGGGGGCTTGCCAATGTGCTCGCCGCCCTTCAGGCCGGAATCACCCATTTTGAATCCACAATCGGCGCCATTGGCGGCCAGCCGGCAAATTTTGTGGACGGGGTGCCTGTGGCTGGAACGGGCGCTTATTATTATTCCGACCCGTCCATCACGGGGCTTGTGTCGACCGAAGATATGGTGGTAATGATGGATGAAATGGGCATCGATACCGGCATTAATGTCGACAAGGTTCTGGAAATCGGCAGGATGACCGAAAGGATAGTCGGAAGGCGTCTCAGATCCGAATGCGCTCATACAGGAAGAATTCCAAAGGAACTGACCGGACGGAAGTAAAAGGAGATTTCTCTATGCCGGATAGACCGGGTAGAATCGATTCGATACAGGATCTTGACCACGAACAGACAGCCCGCCTGATTATCGACATGTTCCACCGCATAATAGTTCATTATGCCCTCTGGTACACCGAAATCAGGCACCAGATGGGCACGGAAAGGGCGCTCGAAGCTCTGAAGACAGCGTCCGAAAGAGGCTATGAAATCCAGATGAAGAGACTGGGGAAAGTCCTTGGTTTTGAAATGAAGGACGGCATCCCTGTTCCCATGCTGAACATGTCGAAAGAGAAACTGTCCGATCTGATGGACTGCGCCGCCGCAAACTGGATTGCAAATGACGGGGTCTGGTTCCAGGCTGTTGAATTTACAAACGGCATGATAGATGCCAAGCGATGCAATGATACCTGCTGGGCGCACTTCTCCCCCTTTGAAGCATGGACTATCAGGAGATTTTTAAATCTTCCCGATGCCCCGGGACTTGAAGGTCTCAAAAGAGCCCTCAATTTCCGCGTATATGCCAGGTTGAATACCCAGTCTGTAATCGATGACACTCCAAACAGTTTCATATTCCGGATGAACGAATGCCGCGTTCAATCTGCAAGAAAACGAAAGGGGCTCGATGATTATCCGTGCAAATCGGGAGGCATGGTCGAATATACTTACTTTGCAAGAAGCATCGATCCGGGGATCAAGACGGAATGCATAGGTTGCCCGCCGGACAGGCATCCTGAAGACTGGTACTGCGCGTGGCGGTTTATATTAAAAGGATAGGGTTCAAGGGGTCAGGGGTGCAAGGATTCCAGTGAAAGGAAAAGCGAGCGCAGACGTCTTCGTAGAAAGTCTATTTTCTCGCAAAGGCACTAAGAGCACCAAGAAAAAATCATTTAATATTAATAAGTTAAATTTGTGATCTTTGCGACTTGGTGTGAGATCTTGACTTTTTACGAAGCCGTCATTAAGTGTTACTCCAGCTTATATTTGCCGATTCTGTCATTATGCAGGCTCCCCAGATAAAGAAATCCGTCATGCTCCCTCGCGCAGGTAATCTCTTTAAGATGCTCTCCTGTCGGCTCCTGAAGGCTTTTTATGATTTCGCCATTTTCATTAAGAGCAAGAACAAAGCCGTAAGGTTTGGGTTTGGGCCAGAGGAATTTGGGCAGCCGCGAAACTATTTTTTTCATAAAAGGGATCGGGTGCATCCTGTCCATCTGGTCGTTTCTCACGGTAAAAAGCGCGAGCCAGAAAGTGCCTTTCCTGTTTGCTGTTATGTTGTCAGGAAAACCCGGAAGATTATCAATAAAAATGTCGGAGGTTCCGGCTTTGGGTCCTTTCAGCCAGTAGCGCTTGATCCTGTACCTGTACGTCTCGTTCACAAGCACAAAATCCTGGTTCTGTGACAGGGCGACGCCGTTTGAAAAATAGAGATCCCGGAGAAGAACATCCGTGATTTTTGTTTTGGGATCATAACGCAAAAACCGGCCGTTTGGCCTTGATTCAAGAAGATCGTATAAATATTCTTTCTGGAAGTATTTGAAGCTTGCGTCGGTGAAATATATCCTCCCGTCGGAGGCTATGTCGAGATGATCAGTAAACCTGAACGGAGTATCTTCCGCTCCCGTCAAAAGGACGGTGATTTTCCCTGCCGCATCGATCGAGAGAAGCCCTTTATAGGCATCAGCCACAATGAGGTTTCCGGAGGCATCGAAGGCAAGACCCAATGGGCGTCCGCCTGTTTCAGCAAAAATTTCAATGCTTCCGTCTTTTAATATGCGCACGATTTTTCCGTCCTGTGTTCCCCCGTACAATCTTCCTTCCGGGTCTATCACGACATCCTCAGGACCGTTGATTTTACCCTTTGCAATAAGTTCGGCTTTTGAAAGCTCACTGTTTTGCGCAAGTACTCCGGACATCTCCGGCTTCTTTGCGGGCGTGTACGCTACAGGATCGATTTTTGTCGGCCAGAAAAGAAGATAGCAGAGAAGCGCCGCGACAATCACCAGTATGGGTATGAATAATTTTTTCATCATTCGCCTCCTTAATAAAAATTTTGCAATGTGCCGATTTGATCGCCGATTACCCTGTAACCTTTTCCGGCTTTTTCCCCGGTAATTAGCATTTGTAATCAGCCTCAGTTTATTGTAACATATTGTATCACCATAAGAAAAAAGAGAGCAAGAGAGAATATAAATAATGAGGGTCCTGGGATCAGTTCGGAGGAAAGGAGAGAATCTCGGCAAGGCATGGAGTATTGGAAAAAATTGAAGAAAAAGTGAGGATTATTGATAATCATGAATATGATTAGGAAAGAGTCGGTTTCATTTATCGTAAGACCAAGTCCGTTCGGCATGTTTGCCGTGCTTTGGGCAGACTATGGGGGGTTGCCCAGAGTCTGCCGGGTTTTGCTTTCGAAACCCGGCTTGCCGGCTGAAGAGGCGGGCAAAAAACAACACCCCGGAATAGAATCATCCGGCTGCAGCGAAATCGACAAGGTTGCAGATGAGATTGAAGCTTTTCTGCAGGGAGGGGATGTCAGCTTTTCCCTTGATAAAACCCGGCTTGATACCTGCACGGTTTTTCAGCAGGAGGTATTGCGGGCTGAGCATGGAATACCTCGCGGATATGTGAGCACATACAAGCGAATTGCCGGGCATCTGGGGAGGCCGACAAGCGCCCGTGCCGTCGGTATGGCTCTGGCTACGAACCCCTTTCCTATAATAATTCCGTGTCATCGGGCAATACGTTCCGATGGAAATCTTGGGGGATACCAGGGCGGTCTTGACATGAAGAGAAAACTGCTTGAAATGGAAGGGATCGGTATCGCGGATACCGGGTGTGTCTCAACGCTTAAATATTTCTATTGAAGGCCGGAGAGATTAAAGCTCCCCGCCGCAAGCGGCATTTTTAATTAACAATTTATTTGTTTTCGAGGAGGAAAACCAATATGCCCTTTGTAAACATCAAAATAACAAATGAAGGAGTGACTCCGGAAAAGAAGGCCGACCTGATTAAAGGAGTCACAAAACTGCTTTGCGATCTTCTGGGAAAGAATCCGCAGACAACTGTTGTGGTTATCGAAGAAGTTGAAACTGACAACTGGGGAATTGGCGGGGAGACGGTTACGGTCAGGAGAAAGCGGGGGCAATGAAAGCTTTGCATAGCATCTTATTAAAGAACCGGCATAGGTAATAGGTTACCCATTACCTATGCCGGCCCCAAAGGGCATGTCATGGAAAGCTCTTATATCTTAGTAACGGTAGTATTCAGGCTTGAACGGCCCTTTTACCGATATTCCGAGATAATCGGCCTGATCTTTTGTAAGCTTTGTAAGTTTTGCGTTAAGCCGCGGAAGATGCAGGCGGGCCACCTCTTCATCGAGAGCCTTCGGAAGAGTATAAACCTTCTTTTCATGCTTTTTCGTTGCAAGCTCTATCTGAGCAAGACACTGGTTGGTAAAGCTGCTGCTCATGACAAAGCTTGGATGCCCTGTTGCGCATCCGAGATTTACAAGCCTGCCCTCTGCAAGCAGAATTATGGAACGACCGGATTTTAATATCCACTTGTCAACCTGCGGCTTGATGGGGATTTTTTTACATTCCGGAGTGTTTATAAGATAACTTGTCTCAACCTCGCTGTCGAAATGGCCTATGTTGCAGATGATGGCTTCGTCTTTCATCATCTCCATGTGTTCGCCAGTTATTACATCACAGCAGCCTGTTGCAGTTACAAATATATCGCCGAGAGAAGCGACCTCCTTCATAGTCAGAACAGCATATCCTTCCATGGCTGCCTGGAGAGCGCATATAGGGTCTATTTCAGTTATCACGACACGGGCTCCGAAACCCCGCATCGACTGGGCGCATCCTTTTCCGACATCTCCGTATCCGCAGATGACGACCATTTTACCCGCAATCATTACATCGGTTGCGCGCTTTATTCCGTCCGCAAGGGATTCCCTGCATCCGTAGAGGTTGTCGAATTTGGATTTTGTAACCGAATCATTTACATTGAATGCGGGAAAGAGAAGCTGCCCGTTTTTCGCAAGATGATAAAGCCTGTGGACTCCGGTTGTGGTTTCTTCGGAAACCCCGCGGATTTTTGATGAAATATCAGTCCAGAAATTCGGATCTCTTTCATAGCTCTTCTTCAGCCTTTCAATAAGGCATTTCATGTCGGGGCCTGCATACTCTTTTTTCAGGATTGACGGGTCATTTTCAACCGTCACTCCCTGGTGAATATAAAGAGTGGCGTCCCCGCCGTCATCCACAATCAGATCAGGGCCTGTCCCGTCAGGCCATGTAAGAGCCTGCTCGGTGCACCACCAGAATTCTTCAAGAGTTTCGCCTTTCCAGGCAAAAACCGCGGCAGATCCCTTCTTTGCGATTGCCGCCGCCGCATGATCCTGTGTGGAAAATATGTTGCATGTCGCCCACCGGATATCCGCGCCGAGCGCTTTTAACGTGTCTATAAGCATGGCCGTCTGAATGGTCATGTGGAGACTTCCCATGACCTTCAACCCTTTGAGCGGTTTTTTGTCGCCGTATTTTTTGCGGATTGCCATAAGACCGGGCATCTCTTTTTCCGATAACTCCATCTCCTTTACGCCCAGTCCGGCAAGTGAAATGTCGGCTACTTTATAAGGAAGCGAGAGATCAAGCTCCATGAAATCCCCCGCTTTTTTCTTTTTAACTGAAACCAGCATGTTCTTCTCCTGTTTTATAATCCGGCCTTTTCTCTCAGCGTCTCGGCCATATTTGTTTTTTCCCATGAAAATTCGGGTTCGTTCCTGCCGAAATGTCCGTATGCAGCGGTTTTCTTATAAATCGGCCTCAGCAGGTCAAGGTATTCAATAATTGCGGCAGGCCTCAGATCGAAAACCTCGTTTATTATTTCGGTTACCCGCTGCTTCGGAACAACGCCTGTCCCCTTGAAGTCGATCATTATCGATACCGGTTTTGCCACGCCGATAACGTAGGCAATCTGTATTTCGCATCTTTTTGCAATCCCGGCGGCCACAAT
>JAUYEO010000024.1 GCA_030689795.1 Desulfobacterales bacterium
GATGTTTTAAAAATCATTATTCACCTTTGATGGCTTAGTAAAAAGTTTAAATTTTACCACGAAGGCCACGAAGAGCACGAAGAAAGAAAAAATATATAATCTTTTTTTAAGATTTGTGTACTTCGTGGTTTTATAAAATTATTACGCTTTTACGACTTTTTAAGAACGTCACAATATTTTGGTGTTGTCATATAATCGGGAGATCATGCCTGTCTTCAGGAGATTGCCTTTCTGACGGCCATCAGCTTTTTAATCAGGTCATAAAGTCCGTCTAAAGGCAATGAATTGGGCCCGTCACAAAGCGCCTTGTCGGGATCCGGATGAACTTCCATGAATATACCGTCGGCTCCGGCTGCAACAGCGGCTTTTGCAAGAACCGGCGCGAATTTTCGATCCCCGCCGGAACTTTTCCCGGCGCCTCCAGGGAGCTGTATGCTGTGAGTAGCGTCAAATATAACAGGGTAGCCGGTATCCTGCATTATTTGAATGCTTCTGAAATCAACAACAAGGTTATTATATCCGAACATTGCGCCGCGTTCCGTTATCAGGATATTCCTGTTCCCTGTTGAGGCTATCTTTTCAACGACATTTCCGATATCCCATGGAGCAAGAAACTGTCCTTTTTTAATATTAACGGGCTTACCCGCTCTTGCAATTTCAAGGATGAAATCGGTCTGCCTGCACAGAAATGCAGGTATCTGAATAATATCCAAAACCTTTGCGGCCTTATCTATTTCATTTATTGAATGAACGTCCGACAGAATTACAAGGCCAAGATCCTTTTTGATCTGATCAAGAATCTGAAGTCCTGCGGCAAGTCCGGGACCTCTGAAGGAATCAATGGATGTTCGGTTAGCCTTGTCATATGAAGCTTTGAATATCAGTGATATATCAAGTTTCTGTGCAAGCTCCTTAAGATATCGCGCTATATATAGAGTTGTCTCTTTATCTTCAATGACACATGGACCTGCTATTATGACCGGCGGATTATCTCCTCCGATTGTTATATTACCTACTTTAATGCTGTTTTTCATGGGTCTTCCGCAATAATTTATTGTCTGTTCATAAGATCATCACATGCCTTCTAATCCTTTATTTTCAAATATCTACAGGTTAACGGTTTAAAAGTCAAGAAACGAAAAAGAGCCCTTGATTATCTTATTGTTAAATGTTAGTAGATTGTGACTGATTACATATATTTTTTATTTTGAAAGGTGGATTTATAACATTGAAAAGCAAGATTTTTGGTTCGAATGCCCTCTTTATTGTGCTGTTATGTCTTGTAGTCGTATTGCCTGCCTTATGGATTTTACTCGTATTCCTGGAGAATGAGAAACCTGTCATAAAAGCCGATATTCCGGGCGAATCGATATCCGTCGGCGCCTCAAAAGTTCTTCCGGTTTCAGTTTCAGACGGGAAAAGGGGCTTGCGCAGGATCTGGATTGGGATCGTAAAAGACGGGAAAGAGATTCCCCTTGTTGAAAAGGAGTATCAAAAGGCAGGTTTTTTCAGCGGCGGAAAAAATAAAGAGGATCTTTTGAACGTTCCCATCGAACCGGCAAAGCTGGGGATTACCGACGGAAAAGCGGTTCTGCGAATGATTGCATGGGACTATTCCTGGCAGAGGTGGTGGAACGGAAACATCACAACAATAGAAAAAGAGATTCTGATTGATACAAAGCGGCCTGAAATGGATATCTTAAGCGGAATACAGAATCTGAATCAGGGCGGGGCAGGGATTGTCATATACAGGTTGTCTGAGCCATGCGAAAAAAACGGAGTTTATGCCGGAGGGAATTTTTTCCCGGGCTATCCCGGATCTTTTCAGGATAAAAATATTTATATCTCCTTTTTTGCGCTGGAATACAGCAAGGGGCAGGGCACTGAGATATATGCTGAGGCGGTTGACGGGGCAGGGAACAGCATCAGGAGAGGCTTCAAGGTCTTTATCAAGGAGAAGAAATTTAAAAAAGATTCAATAAATATTTCCGATGAATTCCTTAATGCAAAAATGCCCGAATTTAATCCGGCTGTTTCGCAGGATTCAAAAACACCTCTTGCAGATAAATTCCTCAAGGTTAACAGAGATCTTCGGGCTGAAAATTATAACAGGATAAAGGAGCTTGTAAAAGGCACTGAGAAGAGTTTGCTCTGGGAAGGTGTTTTTGTCGGCTTCCCGAACGGCAAAAATATGGCCGGTTTTGCCGATCACAGAGATTATAATTATCAGGGGAGATATCTTGACAGCCAGGTTCATCTGGGGGTTGATCTGGCATCCGTTGCCAATGCGCCGGTTCCGGCCGCAAACAAAGGCAAGGTTGTTTTCACAGGAGATCTGGGCATCTACGGAAAAACAGTGCTTCTTGACCACGGGTACGGCCTTTTCAGCATGTATTCCCACCTGAACAGTTTCGATGTCAGGGAAGGGCAGGTTGTTGAAAAAAGCGGTATAATAGGACGTTCCGGAAGCACGGGTCTTGCTGCAGGAGATCATCTGCATTTCAGCATGCTGGTAAACAGCATATTTGTGAACCCCCTGGAATGGTGGGATGCTTCATGGATATCAAATAACGTTACGGGAAAGATTGAGGCTGTCAAATCCGGCTCGAATTAGTAAGTTAGAAATTATTTTCTGCGTTTTTCTACCCCTCAAGGGGGTACTGAAAAGAGAGGCAGGAAATAATTTTGTAAACTTACTTATCCCGTTTATCGGGGCTAGGCAGGTGAAGGGATTATGAAGGAATATAAGGTAAAAAAGAGTTACAGAGAGATCAACGAGAAGATCAGATCCGGAAAAGTTGTTGTGGTTACAGCCGGAGAAATGATTGACATCGTGAAAAACAATGGGCCGGTTCAGGCTGCAAAGCGTGTGGATGTTGTTACTACCGGGACCTTTGCCCCTATGTGCTCTTCAGGCGCTTTTATCAATTTCGGGCATTCGGTTCCCACGATAAAAGCATCTAAGGTCTGGCTTAACAATGTGCCTGCATATGCAGGAATTGCCGCTGTCGATTGCTATATAGGGGCAACAGAACCCTGCGAAGATGATCCTTTGAACAAGGTCTATCCCGGCGAGTTCAATTACGGCGGCGGACATGTCATACAGGATCTGGTGGCAAGGAAAAAGGTGCATCTGAAGGCCACCGCATACGGCACCGCATGCTATCCAAGCCGCCTTGTGGAAAAAGAAATATCTATTGCGACTCTTCCGAACGCCGTTCTTTGTAACCCGAGAAACGGATATCAGAATTATAACTGCGCCGTTAACCTGACAAATAAAACAATCTATACTTACATGGGGGCTTTGAAGCCGCGAGCCGGGAATGCAAATTACTGCTCGGCCGGGGAGCTCAGTCCCCTTTTTAACGATCCTTATTATAAAACAATAGGCCTTGGGACAAGAATATTCCTCGGCGGCGGAACAGGATATGTTACCTGGCATGGAACACAGCACAAGCCTTCCGCGAAAAGAAACGAAAAGGGGGTACCGGTTACTCCTGCGGGTACCATGTGGGTTACGGGAGACCTTAAAAATATGAGTCCTGACTGGCTTGTCGGTGTCGGTCTCCAGGGTTATGGCTGCTCCCTGTCGGTAGGGCTCGGTGTTCCGATTCCGGTATTGAATGAAGAAATTGCGTCATATACCGGCATATCCGATGATGAAATATTCACTCAGATTATCGACTACGGGAATGATTACCCGAACGGAATTTCAAAATCGTACGGCCAAGTGAGTTACGCCCAGTTAAAAAGCGGATTTATAACTTTCAGGGGTGAAAAAGTTCCTACAGTCCCGCTTTCAAGCCTTTCAAAGGCCCGCGAAATAGCCGATATGCTGAAAGAATGGATTTCAAAGGGAAGGTTCTTTCTGGGTGAACCGCAGTTTACTCTGCCGGACAGCTGATCTCTTGACCCTGGCTCCTGCAGGAAAGACAATGCCTGATGAAGAAACGGGTTAAACAGGTTCGTTTAATTTCATGTCCGGTAATATAAGAGCTTTTATAGCGCTGAGACTTCCGGAAAATGTATTATCTTCCATAAATAAAATTCAGGAAGATTTGAAGCAATACAGGCTTCCGGTAAGATGGGTCCGGCCTGAAAACATTCATCTTACTCTGAAATTTTTCGGAAACATAAGCGAATCGGATACAGAGAGCATCGGGATTGCAATGTGTGACTGCGCAGGATGCTGTTCATCTTTAACGCTTTCTGCAAAAGGGATCGGCGTGTTCCCGTCTGTTGCCCGACCGCGGATAATATGGGCCGGTTTTTCAGGCCGGATATCCCTGCTTTTAAGTTTTCAGGACGCTCTTGAAAAAAGGCTGGAGAAATCCGGTTTTAAAAAAGAAGAGAGGCCCTTTAAGGGACATCTTACCATAGGCCGTTTTAAAGACAGAGTTAACAGTGAAAGACTGATTGAAGCAATAAGAAAGCATAAGGATTTTAATACGGATCTTTTTAATGCAGGGGAGATTATTCTGTTTAAAAGTGATCTTTTGCCGGCAGGTCCTGTTTATACCGAGCTTTTGAGTGTGCCTTTAACTCAAAAAGAATGAGTTGTAACTTTGACGGCTTTGTAAAAAGTTGCGTGTAAAACCTGTTCAACTGTTTTTCAGATACCGGGAAAAAAAGGGGGGGTTATGAGCAGTTCAATAGACAAGGAAAAAGCGGTTGATACCACAATAGGGCAGATAGAGCGCCAGTTCGGCAAAGGGTCCATTATGAAGCTGGGCAGCAGGCCGGTAATCGATGTTCCTGTAATACCCACCGGATCGCTTGCGCTTGACAAGGCACTTGGAGTGGGAGGGCTCCCTAGGGGAAGGGTTACAGAGATTTTCGGGCCTGAATCGTCGGGCAAGACAACGCTTGCTCTTAACGCCGTTTCTGAAGCACAGAGGCAGGGCGGCATCGCTGCTTTTATCGATGCGGAACACGCCCTTGACACAGGCTATGCAAGGAGAATCGGAGTCAACTGCGATGAACTCCTTGTCGCCCAGCCCGATACCGGGGAACAGGCTCTTGAAATTACCGATATGCTGGTCAGAAGCGGGGCTATAGATATTATTGTAATCGATTCCGTTGCCGCTCTTGTCCCGAGAGCGGAAATTGAAGGTGAAATGGGCGATTCCCATATGGGGCTTCAGGCAAGGCTGATGTCCCAGGCTTTGAGAAAACTGACCGGAACAATCAGCAAGACAATGACCTCGGTTATTTTCATAAATCAGATAAGGATGAAGATAGGTATTGTATTCGGAAACCCCGAGACAACCACGGGAGGGAATGCCCTGAAGTTCTATTCATCCGTGAGACTTGATATACGCCGTACCGCATCCATCAAGGATGGACAGGAGGTTGTCGGGAACAGGACAAAGGTCCGGGTTGTCAAAAACAAGATGGCCCCGCCTTTCAAAGAGGCTGAATTTGATATCATGTACGGAGAAGGAATATCGAAGATAGGTGATGTTGTCGATATAGGGGCAGAGCTCGGAGTAATCGACAAAAGCGGAGCATGGTATTCATATAATGGTGAAAGAATAGGCCAGGGCCGCGAGAATGTTAAAAAATTTTTAAAGGAAAATACGGATATATTCAACGGCCTGTATGCAAAGGTGAGGGAGACGATCGGCCTTTCGCCGGTAAAGGAAGAGATCAAAGGGGAATAGGTTGCGTTACGATCATAAATTCACATCAGCAAACCGATATATGGAGTTATGAATGACAGGCAGCGAGATTCGCCGGGAGTTTCTTGAATATTTCAAAAAGCGCGATCATCAGGTGGTAAGGAGCTCATCCCTTGTTCCGGCGGATGATCCCACTTTGCTCTTTACAAACGCTGGGATGGTTCAGTTCAAGCGGACCTTTCTCGGAGAGGAGAAAAGAGACTATGTGAGGGCGGCAACCTCCCAGAAATGTGTGCGGGCGGGCGGAAAACACAATGATCTTGAAAATGTCGGTTATACCGCAAGACATCATACTTTCTTTGAAATGCTCGGTAATTTTTCCTTCGGCGATTACTTCAAGGAAAAGGCCGTTGAATTTGCCTGGGATCTCCTGATAAACGGTTACAGGCTGCCTGCGGACAAATTATGGGCTTCGATTTATCTCGACGATGATGAAGCCCATAATCTCTGGCACAAAAACATCGGTATTCCGGAAGATAGGATAGTTAGATTCGGCGAAAAAGACAATTTCTGGTCGATGGGAGATACCGGACCTTGCGGGCCGTGCTCTGAAATACTTATCGACAGAGGGGAAAAGTACGGTTGTGGCAAGCCAGAATGCAAAGTGGGCTGTGACTGCGACAGGTATCTTGAAATATGGAACCTTGTTTTCATGCAGTTTAACAGGGATGCTTCCGGAAAAATGACTCCCCTCCCGAAGCCCAGCATTGATACCGGAATGGGCCTTGAGCGCATTGTCGCTGTTGTTCAGAATGTTCCTACAAACTATGATACCGATCTTATTGTTCCGATTATAAAAAGGACCGGGGAACTTTCAGGAAAGAGCCTGGGCGAGTCAGCAGCATCCGATGTGGCGTTGAAGGTAATTGCCGATCACAGCAGGGCTGCGGCGTTTCTTATCTGCGACGGAATTCTTCCGTCAAACGAGGGCAGGGGATATGTGCTTCGCAGGATAATGAGAAGGGCGATACGCTACGGGCGGAACATCGGCCTTATTAAACCTTTCCTGCATGAGACTTCCGGAGTTGTTGTTGAATCTATGAAGGAGGCTTATCCGGAATTTAACGGGGCGGAGGCATTTATTGCAAATGTCATAAAAAATGAAGAAGCCCGTTTTTCAGAGACCCTCGATAACGGTCTGAAACTGTTAAATGATGAACTTTCGGAGATAAGAGCCAAAGGAGCAAACACGGTTCCCGGAGATGTCATCTTCAGGCTGTATGACACCTATGGCTTCCCGGTTGATGTTGTGCGGGATGTTGTGCGGGATGAAAAGCTTTTTCTTGATATGGACGGATTTAATGCCGCAATGGACGGACAGAGGGAAAAGTCAAGATCGGTTGCAGTTTTTACCGGAATAAGCGAAGCATATAAAAATCTTTCCGCAAAAAGGCTGATACCCAGATTCGTCGGATATGAGAAGCTTTCATGTGATTCGAACGTTCTTCTTATTGTGGAAAACGGAGAAGAAGTCAAAGAAGCGGCCGCCGGCAGGGATATCGAAATTGTCACCGAAGAGACTCCTTTTTATGGCGAATCGGGAGGCCAGACCGGAGATACCGGTTTAATGAAATCGAAAGAGCTTGAGATTGAAATCACAGATACGGTAAAGGATCCGACAGGAATAATAATTCACAAGGGAAAAGTATTAAAGGGCAGTGTTGCCGTGGGACAAATTGTAACTCTTTCGGTAAACACCAAAAGGCGGAATGCGACAGCCCTTAATCATACCTCCACACATATACTCCATTCGGTTTTAAGGCGGATTTTAGGAGACCATGTGAAACAGGCCGGTTCGTTTGTCTCGCCCGACAGGCTTCGTTTCGATTTCACCCATTTTTCCGGTATTGATAAGGAAACGCTGGACAGGATCGAATCGGAAGTGAATGAAAGAATCAGGGAAAATGCTTCAACATCAATCGAAGAGATGGATGCGGATAAAGCTTTCAAATCCGGCGCAACGGCCCTTTTTGAAGAAAAGTATGGAGATGTCGTAAGAGTTATTTCCCTTGCCTCTTTCAGCAGAGAGCTTTGCGGCGGAACACATACCGACCGTACCGGCAACATAGGCCTTTTCAGGATTGTCGCTGAATCGAGCGTTGCCTCCGGGGTGAGGCGTATCGAAGCTTTAACCGGCGCTGCTGCCGTAAATTACACCCAGCAGAGCGAAAATATTTTGCAGGCGACCGCCCTTCTTCTCAAGGAAAAGCCCGAAGCATTGACTCAGAGAGTCGACAAAATGCTTTCCCGGGAGAGGCTTCTTGAAAAAGAACTTGAAAAAGCAAAGGCAAAAATTGCATCCGGCGCAGTCGATGGGATCGATGATGAGATAAAATCATTAAACGGAGTCAGTGTTCTTGTTAAAAAAGTTTCAGTGGAGACTCCTGCCGCACTGAGAGAGCTTGCCGACAGGTTCAGGGATAAAATAAAATCCGGAATTATCGTACTGGGGAGTGCAGCCGGTGATAAAGTTCTTCTTATTGTTGTTGTAACGAGGGACCTGACAAAAAAATACCATGCCGGAAATATTGTCAAACAGATTTCAACAATAGTCGGAGGCGGCGGAGGAGGAAGACCAGACATGGCCCAGGCCGGCGGAAACATACCTGAAAAACTAGATGAGGCTCTATCAAGAGTTTATGATGTGGTCGGCGCTTAGGAGCCGTTACGAAATAACTGTTACTTTCTGGGCCATTTCGTTACGGCTCCTTATGCCGTTCTCACCATTTAAATGGCACAGTTATTTTTTTACAACGACTTATTGAGGCCGGAATTTAAAATTTCGATTTTGAACCGAAACAGCGAGCGCACCCCCAGAAGCTTTTAAAGAATCATCTCATCGGCAAGTTCGTTTGTGTCGTCGGATTTTTTCGGAA
>JAUYEO010000033.1 GCA_030689795.1 Desulfobacterales bacterium
CCTGATGTACCCATATCCACCGTAAACCTGCATTGCCTGGCTGCAGACTTCAAATGATCGGTCGGTCACATACCCCTTGGCAATCGGCGTCAGGACTTCGATCAGGCCGTGCCATTTTTCCTTTTCCGCTTCATCGACAGAGATGGTCGCCCGATCTTCACAATACGCCACAAAGTAAAGGAGGCTGCGCATGGCATCTACATAGGATTTCATGCTCAGCAGCATACGCCGCACATCAGGGTGCTGTATAATAGGAACCGATGGAGCATTCGCATCCATCATTTGAAGCAGGTTTTTTCCCTGAACACGCTGTCTCGCATAGTTAACGGCATACATGTAAGCTGAAGAGGCGCAGGTAAAACCCTGAAGGCCGACCAGCAGACGGGCTTCATTCATCATGAGAAACATCGCCTTCATGCCTTTGTTCTTTTCTCCAAGAAGAGTTCCCCGGCACTTGCCCTTTCCGCCCAGCGCAAGTGAACATGTGGAATTTCCATGGATACCCATTTTTTCTTCTATGCCCGTACAAACTACGTCGTTGAATTCGCCGAGGCTTCCGTCGTCGTTAACCCATATCTTGGGCACAAGGAACAAAGAAATTCCCTTCGTACCGGCCGGGGCGCCCTCTATTCGGGCAAGAACCGGATGGATTATGTTTTCAGCAAGATCATGTTCGCCGCCTGAAATAAATATCTTATTGCCCGTTATCGAATATGTGCCGTCGTCATTCATTTTTGCGCACGTGGCAAGAGCCCCGACATCAGAGCCGGCTTCGGGCTCGGTAAGAAGCATCGTACCGCACCATTGACCGGTATACATCTTTTTCAGATAAAGCTTTTTCTGATCCTCTGTGCCGAATGTTTCAACCAATTTACCGGCCCCATGGCTCAGGCCGGGATACATCATAAAGGCAAAATTGGCGCCGACAAGATAGTCGCCTGCTGCTATAGCAATAGTTTTGGGCATGCCCTGGCCGCCCCATTCGGGGTCTTCCGTCATGGCAACCCATTCCCCCTTCTTGATCAGATCATAAACCCTGTGAAAACTCTCGGGAACGCTTACCTTGCCGTTATCAAGCCTGCACCCTTCCCTGTCTCCTAACTTCTGGGTCGGAAGCACTTCTTTTATAGCCAGATTACGCGCTTCCGATATGATCATATCAATTGTTTTTTTGGTAAACTCCATGTACTTTTCGTGCTTGCTGAGATCTGAGACCTGCAATTGTTCGTGCAGAACAAAATCCACATCCCTTCTATCGGCTATTAGCTGTGCCATAATTGACTTCTCCTTAAATAGTAATTTATAGGTTATTCTTTTCAGAATTTTCGTTCTTTATGTTTCCCGTATTGCCTATTCCTCTTATAAAAAGGTCAACAAGAGGATCGGCCATTGAAACAAGATCATACTTCCCCTCCGAATGCAGCCAGGTATTTATTACCTCGTCGACACCGCCAAGTATGAACCGTTTTACAAGGCCGACATACAGGTCTTTGCGGACACGCCCCTCATCCTGACCCCGCTCCACTATTTCCGAAACAATATCAAGATACAGCTTGGACATTTCCTTTATCTGCTCTTCAACAAGACGGCTGTTCTGGTGCGTTTCAGCCTGGTATAAGACCGCCATGTTCCTGTCATTCTGAAATTCTTCAAGATGACGGCGTATCAGATTTCTAAGCTTATCAAAGCTGTTGTCGGCCTTGTCAACCTCTTCTCTGAAACTGTCAAATACCTGCTTTGTTTTATAATTAAAAAACTGAACAAGGATATCATCTTTATTTTTAAAATATAAATATATGGTGCCATCGGCAACTCCGGCCTCCCGGGCAATCTGGGATATTGTCGACTGATAAAAACCCTGTTCGGCAAATACCTTGACGGCAGCCTCCAGTATGCGGTGGTACTTGTCGTTTCCTTTGACTTTATTATTGATCACAGACCTCCGTTAAAACTTGATTTTAAAACATTATGAATGAATATTCATTCATTAACAAAGAGTTATTTCGCCTGTCAAGTATAATCTTGAAAAATTATACCTGGAGTGCTTCCAGGAAATATCAGTTTTCAAAATCCTTCCAAAATTAATTTTTCAATCAATCAAACCAAGAAGTTATCAAAACATCTCAGATATTTTCATAATCAGACCCATTATCCCGATTTATAATAAAAATTGATGCATTCACGGAGTTCCTTTCTTTTGTAAATCATGTTGAGCACTCATTCATTTAAATGCCGGCTTCATAAAAAACTATGTTATAAAAAAATTACGAACTTTCAATTGCGTTTTTAAGGCGTTTATGACTTAATTAAAACAATTTCCGGTTCTGCAAATCATTCTACTTAATGCCCATCCGGAAACAAATTATTAACATTTGTGAATTTCAAATAATGATGAGGGAGCTTAATGGAGCGAAAAAATGAATAATGAATATCTTTTGAAAGCTATAAATGCTTTTAAAAGGAGAATCATAGTAATTTCTCCCGATTTCAATATCCTTGCCATTAACAGTGATTCAAATCAGACTTGGGAAAATGACATCGTAGGCAAATCTTGCTACAATGCTCTTTATGGCCGGACTTCACACTGTTTAAATTGCCCGGCTGTTAATGTCCTTGAAACAAAAAAACCCACCATGATGGACAGAAAAGCCCTGACAAATGAGGATAAAATGCTTTGTCGTTATTCCTATCCGATACTTTCAGGCGATAATATCGACGCTCTAGTAATTTTCGATTTTGAATTTCCGGCACTCGAAGGACTTGAAGAGAGGCTGAAAAGGTCAAACTCTTTTTTGCGAAATCTGATCTTAAGCTCGGTGGACGGCGTTATCGCGGCAGATATGAAAGGCAAGCTTCTTATTTTCAACGATTCAGCTGCAGAAATCAGCGGTCATAAGGTTGAAGAAGCTTTGCATCAGCTTAACATCCGTGATGTATATCCGGGCGATGGCGCAAGAGAGATAATGAAGAAGCTCCGGAGCGACGACCATGGCGGAAAGGGAAAGCTGAAATCATACATAGTTGATGTCCTGGGGAAAAACGGCGAAAATATTCCCATCAGCCTGAATGCTTCAATTGTCTATGAAGAGGAACGCGAAGTTGCAACAATCGGATTTTTTCACGACTTGCGCGAAACCCTAAGGATGAAAAAGGAACTTGAAAAAGCTCAGATACAGATCCTCCAGTCGGAAAAAATGGCGTCTCTTGGAAAATTGGCGGCAGGCGTTGCACACCAGTTGAATAACCCGTTAAGCAGCATCACCCTTTTTACACAGCTTGTTCTTGAAGAATATAAACTTGAAGAAGGGGCGCGTAATGACCTTACCCGCGTCTATAAAGAGGCCCAGAGATGCCGGGACACGGTTAAGGAACTGCTCGAGTTTGCGCGGCAGACCCGCCAGGAAATGCGTCCGCACGATGTAAATAGTGCTATTTTGCGCACCGTGTTTCTGCTTGAAAACCAGACCCTTTTTCATAATATTGAGATAGAAAAGGAGCTCTCGCCCTCACTTCCTGAAGTTTACGGAGACATCCAGCAGCTGAATCATATTTTTATGAACATAATTTTAAATGCCGCGGATGCGATGGAAGGAAAGGGAGAGCTTTCCATAAAAAGTTATAAGCCCCTGCAAAGCGATACCGTAATCATTGAAATCTCAGACACCGGTCCCGGAATACCACAAAACATACTCCCACATATATTCGAACCCTTCTTTACAACGAAGGAGGAGGGAAAAGGCACAGGTCTCGGGCTTAGCCTTGTGTACAGCATGATAGATAATCACAAGGGAAGAATATACGCAAAGAGCCGGCCGGGCAAAGGAACAACTTTTGTAATTGAACTTCCCACAGCCAAATTGGACAAGGAAGGAACTGTAAATTGAAAAACAATCCTGAAACAGCATATGTTCTTGTTGTTGATGACGAAGAAGGAATAAGGAGCGGATCGGAAAGAATACTTATCCGGATGGGGTTAAAAGTGCTGACGGCGGCAAGAGGAAATGAAGCTCTTGATATCATGGAAAGGGAAGAAGTCTCAATAGTTCTTCTTGATCTGAAAATGCCCGGACTTGACGGGATGCAGGTTTTAAGACGAATCAAGGAAACCAACCTGAACGTTCTCGTCATAGTGATTACAGGTTACGCAACTGTTGAAACCGCAATTGAAGCCATGAAACAGGGCGCATATGATTTTATTGCAAAGCCTTTTGAGCCTGATCAACTGAGAATAGTCGTCAACCGTGCAAGAGAAAAAATAAAACTGACTTATGAGGCGGAAAGTCTTGAACTGGAAAGGAAAAGAACTCTGGCGGATCTTGGAACCGAAAAAAGCCGCGTCAGGACTATTATCGAATCTCTTCCAAACGGAATTGTTGTAACCAATTCATTGGGACAGGTTGCACTCATGAATCCGGCTCTTTTAAGATATATCGGCATCGACCCTTCATGCGGCCCAACAGGTGAACATATAGGCCATTACGTTAAAGACGAGGGATTTTGCAGGCTTGTTATGGAAATCTCACAGGGAAAGCATCTTGATGCCGGAGATGTTCCTGCATATGAGTTTTCCCCTGTTGAAGGCAAATTTCTCATGGCAAGGGGAAGGCCTGTTCTTGGAGATGAAAACGAATGCCTTGGCGCTGTTGTTGCGGTTGAAGATATTACAGCCCTGAAGGTGCTTGACAGACTCAAATCCGAATTTGTAGCCAAGGTATCCCATGAACTGAGATCTCCGCTTTCCACAATTCATGAACAGATAGCCGTTGTTTTAAAAGACATGGCAGGCGAAGAATCCAACGATGAAAAGCTCATCCTCGCCCGTGCAAAAGAAAAAACAAGCGGTCTTATCTCCCTTATAGGAGATCTTCTTGACTTATCCCGTATAGAAGCAGGCGCTGTTTATCATGAGCCAAAACTGGTGAATATAGATGTGTTGTTAAAGAACATCGTTGATTTCCTTGGCACCAGAGCAAAAAACAGGCAACAAGCATTAGTGCTGGAACTTCCCGATTACCCTCTTCCTTCTCTCACAACAGACCCAATGGCTCTTGAGAGTATATTCGGAAATCTCATAACAAACGCAATCAACTACACCCAGAAGGGCGGCAGCATAATTGTTACGGCCGGGCTTGCAGAAAATAACTTGATTGTGAAAGTTAAAGACAACGGCTTTGGGATTGAACAGACTGACATAGATAAAATTTTCGATAAATTTTTCAGGGTAAAGAATGAAAAAACAAGGCTGATAACAGGCACCGGCCTTGGGCTTCCCATAGTAAAAGGTCTGTTAAACGATCTTGGCGGTTCAGTAAGCGTGGAAAGCGCTCCCGACAGGGGAAGTGTTTTTACCGTCTCTATCCCGGTTAAGAAACAATGTAACAACTCAGCCACCGATCTACGCTGATCATCGCTGATATATTTTCTTTTATTGTAACTACTCAGGTTATTTAGACTGCAGGCTGAAGACTTTTAGCTTATGCACATGGACCGTATCCGTTCACCCGGAACCTTTTTTTGCCTCCGCCAGTTCAAAAGCCCTGGGTTTCGCGTGATCACACTTGACTACCTCCTGCAGCTTACCCACCCGGGCAGTTACAAAACTTCTAAGAATAATATCTGTTATTTCTTTGTATTTAAATCTATCTGCGTTCATCTGTGTGAATCTGTGGCTGAATAGTTACATTTTAATCTAAACTCCGCTTCGCGAGTTCATTCAGTACAAACGTCAGCGGCCTGTCATCTTCGCATTTTCCGACAAACCTTATCGGGCCGGGCCTGCGGTAATCATCTTCACCGGCAACGGCGCCAAGCCATTTTTCCCTGAGCGCTTTTACGATCTGGAAACAGGGTGAATTTACGTCAACAATCGTTTTTCCCAAAACAAGATCCAGTTTGCCTTTTCTTTCCTCATTATGCATAAGGGGCGCTATCGGGATACCGATCGGTTCCCACTTTTCAAATTCATTTTCAAGGTTCTTTATTGCCGCCATCTGGCCTGTTGCGCCGTTTGCTGTAAGGCTGAATGCCGTCAATCCAAGGTTGTATGCATAAACACAGTCAAAACCGCTCGGGTCACTCCCTCTTCCGTCATAACCGTAAAAATGCACCTGTGTCTTGAAACTGGGGATCGATTTTTTAAATATTTTTTCCACCTCTGTCGGAATTTTATCGCTTTCCTGAATAATGCCGTCTCTGACAAGCGCCTGTTTCAGTGTTTTAACCGATGTAATGGTCTCTTTCACAATAAGAAACTCATCTCCGTAGTTCTTGAAAAGCACGGGTCCGAATATATCCGGATTAAGATTCCCCTTTTCAAGAGTCTTGGCGTAATACACTTTCGATAGACCTATCTTATACTGGCCTTTTTCCTTCAGAATGTTAAGATAATCTTTTACAAGCCCCATAAGTACTTTTTCGGTTTCAACCTGGGAAAACTGGAAATTGCCGTGACTGTCCCTTTCCATGAGAAGACCTTCCTGGAAGAATGCGGGTATGTCATTAAATAAATCATCATCCCTCGTATTCCAGATTGTGAAAGTGCCTTCTTCCCGTGAAGTTTTCGCCAGACGCCTCAGATATTCCAGCTTATCCTCAAGGATCGGAAAATTGGTATGGAAATCGGTGTCGTGGGTTGAATTATACTGGGCAATAATGGTATTGAATTTGATGATAAAAACCTGAATCTCATTTATAAATTCCAATATGCCTTCCGGAATAACCATTACGCCGTAATTCTTCCCGACAGCCGCCCTGCGCACAATCCCGTCACATATCACACGTGACAGATGCCTCAAAGTCACCCCAAAAGCCATATAATCGGGAGTTCCCTCCTTTTTTGCTTTCTCGATCCTTCTTGAATCGGTATACTCGGCAAGGTCTTCACCGATAAGCGTTATATTGGCATGTGTCTGGAGAGCAACTTCGAGGGCAAGGTGGCTTGCAACCCTTCCCATTACCTTGCATATATGCCAGTATTTAACGTCGGAGTTGCTGTCGGTGCAAAGATTGCTTATTGCATTTGCGAAAGCAAGCGCTGCGGTATGAAATCCAAACGAAATTGCGCACAAGACTGTTCCTTTTGAATCCCTTACCTGTATGTCCCCGTCAATCGTCTTTGGAACTCCTATAATTTGTATGCCGTCCTTATACATCTCTTGCGCAAGGAACGCTGCATTCGTGTTCGAATCATCACCTCCCACAATTACAAGCGCATCCAGTTTAAGTTTTCTGCAGGTCTCTTTTGAAAGGCGCATTTTCTCTTTAGAATCTATTTTGGCACGACCCGTTTTTATCATGCCGAATCCGCCAAGATTTCTGTATGCGTCAACAATACCGTCGGTCAGCTCAACATATTCATTTTCAACAATCCCGTCCGGACCTAGCAAAAAGCCATATATCCTGCTTTCCGGGTTTGCTTTCTTTGCTGCATCGTAGAATCCGGCTATAACATTGTGGCCGCCCGGGGCCGGTCCTCCTGAAAAGACTATTCCGATGTTGCGCTTATTACAATATTTCTCTATGAAAGGACCATCCGGAGAACCGGCGCCTTCCACAAACTGCACCTTGTTCCCAATTATGTCAGGCAGGCATTTTTTTGCTTCCTTGTGAATTTCAAAAACGAACTCATCCGTATCCTTCAGCTTCGTAAATTCATTTAAGAACACTTTGCAGACGGAAGGCTTGTTTCCCCTCCTTGCAACAAGCTCATGATTAACATTGCTGATGACTTTTTGAATGATGGGATTTTTTTCAATAAGGTGGGCAAATTTGACGCTTTCTTCGCCTTGCATAAATATCCTCGTAAATAATTGTTTAAAAATACCGATTGATAATTCTACAGGCTGTTCATTATCACTCATAGCTTTCGGCAAATATTAATGTCAAGACTATTTAAATAACACGCCGGGAAGGACACTATCTTTTTTATCCTGTTAATTTACATATTTTTTTTCCTGTTTCTCTCGCACTTGATGAATTCATAAAAATTCATCGCTATTGTTTATCCTCACAAAAATGTTTTTGAAAATATAACGCCGGCTCAATAAAAGGAGGAATAGTATTAAATTCAGCATATTTGAACCGATAAAGCACCATATCTTGTATTCATTATATCATAATACACCTTCTATTGTGTTTTTTCCTTTACAATCTGTTTCCTTTCTGTTATGGTCTCGCCAATAGAATAATATCCGATAAATACGAGAGCCAATTGCAAAAGTCCCTCTCCCCTCCCTTGACGGGAGAGGATTAAGGGGAGGGTGAAGGAGTAACTCATTGATAACTC
>JAUYEO010000036.1 GCA_030689795.1 Desulfobacterales bacterium
TTACGGTTATTTTTGAACGACGGCTTAACAGTAATAGAAATCAGGTTGTTATGTATAAAAAGAAAAAGGTTTCAAAGATTTTGAGAGAACGGAGCAAAACCAAAAGATCGGCATCAAGATGGTCCGCATGGGCAACCCTCATCTTTATGTTGGCAATGTTTCTTATAATATCAGGCAGTTATTTGCATATGACACAGGAAATGCCCAAAATATCCACCCTGGCAGATTACAACCCGCCTGTTGTCACAACCGTATACTCCGATGATAATAAAAAAATTGCCGAGTTTTACAAGGAATACAGAATAGTAGTTCCCTTATCCAAAATCCCCCCGATGCTTAAAGATGCTTTTATATCTGCTGAAGATTCAAGGTTTTACAAGCATAAAGGGATAGACATTCAAAGTATAATCAGGGCATTTCTCAAGAACGTTGAAGCACGGTCAATTGTCCAGGGCGGCAGCACCATTACCCAGCAGGTTACAAAATCGTTTTTACTGACTCCTGAGAAAAGTTATAAAAGAAAAATAACGGAAGCGATCCTTGCGTATAAAATAGACAAGACTTTTTCAAAGGATGAAATATTATTTCTGTATTTAAACCAGATTTACCTCGGCCACGGAGCATATGGCGTTGAAGCTGCCGCTCAGAAATATTTCGGGAAACCGGCGGGAGACCTGAATCTGGCGGAATGCGCCATTCTTGCCGGACTGCCCCAGGCCCCAAGCAGGTATTCCCCGCATAAGGATAAGGAAAAATCAAGGCAGCGCCAGATATACGTTTTAAACAGGATGCTTGAAGAAGGATACATCACAAAAGCCCAGTACGAGGAAGCCTTAAACACGAAAATAGAGATAAAGTCCAAACAAAATTTATTCCAGGAAGTTGCGCCCCATTTCTCCGAACATATCAGGCGTTATGTCGAGAAAAAATACGGGACGGACCTGTTATATAACAGAGGGCTCAATATTTACACCACTGCAAATTATGATATGCAGATAGCCGCGCATGAGGCATTGAAAAAGGGGCTGTATGAACTTGACAGGCGGCAGGGTTACAGGGGGCCGATCAAGCATCTTGCGCCTGACGAAATCGAGCCTGTTTCGAATGAAATTGCAAAACAGACAGATGAGATTCCCCTGGAAGAAGGAGTCTCAATAAACGGCATAGTGACCTCCCTGGACAAAAAAAATAATAATGTTATTGTCCGTATCGGAAACATCTTTGGTGTAATAAATTTTGAAGATATGAAATGGGCCAGAAAACCGGATCCCGATTCTGAATATTATAACCAGACAATCCGGCATCCGGGAGAAGCTTTTAAAGCCGGCGATCTGATCTTTGTCAAAACAAAACAAAAAATCAAAGTCAAAGGCGTAAAACACAAGGAATTCTGGACTCTCTCCCTTGACCAGAAACCGAAATCCGAATCGGCTTTATTATGCCTGGAAACGGGCACCGGCCATGTAAAAGCAATGGTAGGGGGATATGATTTTACAAAAAACCAGTTCAACAGGGCTATCCAGGCAAAAAGGCAGCCCGGGTCCGCTTTCAAACCCGTAATATATGCCGCCGCCATCGATAAAGGATATACTCCATCAAGCGTTATCATTGATTCGCCTATTATTTTTGAAAATTCCGATACCAATCTTGTCTGGAAACCCAAAAACTACAAGGAGACTTTTTACGGACCGACCCTTCTTCGCGATGCGCTTGCACATTCACGTAATATAGTCACAGTTAAGATATTAAAAGATATAGGAGTCGATTATGCCATAGATTATGCAAGAAGGCTCGGCATCACATCCGAGTTAAGCAGGGATCTTTCAATCGCCCTTGGTTCTTCCGGCGTTTCTCTGCTTGAGCTTGTGAGGGCTTACTCGGTTTTTGCAAATCAGGGTAATCTCGTTCAGCCGGTATTTATAAGGAAAATTGTTGACCGGGATGGAAAAGTTCTTGAAGAAGCAATCCCTTCAGTTAAGCAGGTAATCGAAAAAAATACCGCTTTTATAATGACCAGTCTTCTTGAAAGCGTCGTTAAATACGGAACAGGGCAGCGCATTCTCGCACTGAACAGACCTGCTGTCGGGAAAACCGGCACAACCAATGATTTGTATGATGCCTGGTTCATAGGCTATACACCTGAATATATCACAGGAGTATGGGTAGGTTCCGATGAATTGGCTTCCCTCGGAAGATCTGAAACCGGCGCTGTGGCGGCAAGTCCCATCTGGCTTTCTTTCATGCAGCGCGCCCTTGCGGATAAGCCGATAAGAGATTTTCCTGCGCCGGAGGAAGGAATTGAATTTGCAGAGATAGACGCAGAAACCGGTCTTCTTGCTATTCCCGAGTCAAAAAAGACGATTCTTGAATGCTATAAGGAAGGAACGGGACCGACGCGATCAACACATAAACCTGGATCTATTACGGAAACGGCAGATTTCTTCAAGTCGGGCATGTAACTTTTTCTGCAAATTATCAGACTTTTGAAGCTCCCCGCAGCAAGCTCCGGGGAATCTTCGACCGTAGGGAATATCGTCTATTATTAATTCGCTCGCTAACCCCGCTGCAAGCATCGAGGATTGCGCTCGCTGTTTCGGTTCAATCAGGATTTCTGATCACCAGAACCGGCTTTTTCGACCGTCGAACCACACGTGTGGCTGTGCTGCCCATTAATGCGCCCTCTATCAGGCCCTGCCCGGTTTTCCCCATTACGATAATGTCGCAATTCCTGGTTTCCGCCACTTCAAGTATCAGCTCAACCGGATTTCCGATTTCTACTATAACTTCATCGAAACTGAATTTAGATGCTTCGTCGGAGCTCTGAACTTTTTCGGCAAACTGTTCCAGCACTTCCTTAATGGCTAAATGCTCTTTTCTTTTACCGATCAGAGCCTGACGGGCATCTTCCAAATGGCGTTTCTTTATCTGTTCCCATCTGTCGGCATCTATATAGCCGACCACGCTCCTGTCCGCAAATCCGGGAGTTTCGTGCACCACATGGAGCATTGTTATACTTGCAGAATATTTTACAGCAAGACTTACCGCATAGGCAAATACATGGCGCGCATTGTCCGACAAGTCTGTTGCATACAGGATTTTTTTGATATTGATATCTTGTGCTTGAATCATCCTTTTAACTCCTCTTTTTTGTGGTTACTTAACAGCTTGAAGAATTTTGACAATATCATCCCCAACCTCGTATGATCCGGCATCCCCGCCCAAATCCCCGGTTCGGATCTTTTTTTCCGCTAACTGCTGTTTAACAGCCTGATACAGAATGTCTGCCGTTTGAAATTCTCCCAAAAAGTCGAGCATCATTTTAGCGGTCAGAATTGCTGCAATGGGATTGGCAAGACCCTTTCCTGCTATATCCGGAGCAGAGCCGTGAACCGGATCAAAAAGCCCTGGAACAGTTTTATCGGACGGATTGAAACTACCGCCCGGCGCCAATCCCATGCCGCCGGTAATCCCTGCCGTAAGGTCAGATAAAATATCGGCAAACAGGTTTGATGCCACAATGACATCATAATTTCCGGGATTTCTGACCGCATCCATGCATGCCGCATCAATAAGTTTCGACTCGCGCCGGATATCCGTATATTGAGACGAGACTTCCCTGAAAAGCTGATCCCACAAGACCATGCCATATCGCTGCGCATTTGATTTGGTCAATGATGTGACTTTTTTCCGTCCGTGATTCCGGGCATATTCAAAAGCATATTCTATAATCCGTTTAATTCCTTTTCGGGTAAAGACACTGCTTTGAACTGCCAGTGTCTGATCCGCATGCCCTACGATACCTCCGACATTTGAATACTCTCCCTCTGTATTCTCCCGGATCACAACAATGTCGATGTCGCCAGGACTCATGCCGGCCAGAACCGATGACACTCCTTCATGAAGATAAACGGGCCGGAGCCCCGCATAAAGATCAAAGCCCATTTTGATGGGAAGAAGAAGTCCATGCAGGGTGACATCATCCGGAACCCGCGGGTCACCCACCGCGCCCAGATAAACTGCCTGAAAATCTTTGAGAATCGTCAGACCATCCTCCGGCATCATAACGCCATTTTTGAGAAAATAATCACTTCCCCAGGGAAACATCGTGAATTCAAACAATAATCCCCCGTGCACATCGGAAAGGGCGTTAAGACATTTAATGCCCTCTGTTATCACCTCTCCGCCGATTCCGTCCCCCGGGATTACCGCAATTGGGTAAATGGTTTTCATATCCGAATCTTTCTCTATGCCGAAACTGTTTTTTTCTTCCTGACCATCTGGATAGATATTATGATACCCAAAAGCCCCAGACCTATAGCATCCGTAATCCAGCCCGGCTTTATCAATAAAAGCGCTGCTACTAATAATACGCCTCTTTCCGCCATCTTTGCATGCCATAAAAAATACCCCTGAACAGCGCCGGCCAGCGCCGCGCATCCAATAATGCCGGTTACGATAGCGAGGGCTATTTCACCGGGAGATCCTATCAATACCATGGCCGGACCGAACACAAACATGTAGGGGATCAAAAAGCCGGCTATTGCAAACCGCATACCCTGCCAGCCCACGTCCCATGCCTTGGCATTTGCAATGGCGGCCGCTGCAAAAGACGCCAGCGCGACCGGCGGGGTGAGGGCAGATAAACAGGCAAAGTAAAAAATGAAAAGGTGTGCTGCAATAGGCACAACCTTAAGCTGGATCAGCGCGGGTGCAAGGACCGACGCACAAATGGCATAGGCGGCGGTAGTGGGCATGCCCATTCCCAGAATCATCGCAATCAGCATGGTAAAGATCAATGCAATCAGAAGATTTCCGCCGGAATAACTGATAATGATCATGGCAAGCTTCATGCCTAAGCCCGTCTGTGTCAAAACACCGACAATGATACCGGCTGCAGCGCAGGTAGCGGCGATTTCAATAGAACCTCTTGCGCCCTGGGCAAGGGTTTTAAAAATTTTAACAAACCCCATGCGGGTTGATTTTTTTACCCAGCTTACGATGATCAGTGAAATGATGGCATACATGGCCGACCGGTAAGGTGAATACATCAGAATCATAAGAGAAAAAAGCAGCACCACGATTGGAACCAGCAGATAGCCCTGTTCTTTCATAAGTGTAGAGAGAACCGGCAAATCTTTTTTCTCCACACCTTTTAAATTCTTTGAAGCCGAATAAAAATCGATCATAAAATAAGCCGCGGTATAGTAAAGAAGCGCCGGAATAATGGCGGCTAAAGCCACGACAGAATAAGGCACTGCCAGAAGTTCAGCCATTAAAAATGCGCCTGCCCCCATGACCGGCGGCATAATCTGACCTCCCGTGGAATTCATGGCCTCAATCGCGCCGGCTACGGTCGGTCGGAATCCGGTGGCTTTCATCAATGGAATATTAAATACCCCGTCCACCACGACGTTGGCTACAGATGATCCTGACGCTGTTCCGATCAGGGCGCTTGATACAATTGAGACCTTGGCCGGCCCTCCACGGTATCCGCCTGCAATAGAGCGGGCAAAATCAACAAAAAATTTCCCGGCCCCGGATGCCTCCACGAAAGCCCCGAACAGAACAAAGAGAAATATGTAATGCGCAGAGGCAAGAATAGGCAGACTTAAAATCCCTTCCAGACTGAATAAAAAAGTAATCAGACGATAAAGCGAATATCCCCTGTGATAAAACAGCCCGGGCATGTAATTTCCAAAAAGACCATACAGAATGAACAATCCTGATAATATGGCAAGAGGCAGACCCGTGGTCCGCCGGGTCATTTCAAAGATGGCGATCACAAACAGCGCGGAAAATATAAAATCCCAGTCTGTGGGCACAACACCCACCCGGTTGATCCAGTCATCAAAATCCGAGAAGATATAGACGGCAGGCGCTATTATCATGAGCATAAAGACGTAATCGAGCCACTCAATCCGCTCCAGAGACGCTTTTTTCCATCCCGGGAGCCATGCAAAAATCAGTACTCCTGCAAAAACAACATGCATGGTCCTGAAATACCATGGATCTATGGCGCGAATGGTTAATACATAGATATGAAACAGGCTCATGGCGAGACTTACGATAAAAAGGGCATTCTTCAGGGCGCCCTTCAGCTCCCGGCCTCCTGAGATTTCGATATCTTTTATCTTCATCTCCGCAAGCTTTTTTTCGACTTCCTTTATATCGACGACTTGCACATCTTCCATTTTGATTTCTCCAGCTTGATTTCTCCAGATTAAAAAAAACGGCGCGGATTTCAATCTCTGAAAAGCCGCGCCAATGATTCTTTTGCGTTATTTCATTATCAGCTTGTCAGGAATCTTTATTCCGATTTCCCTGTAATACTTTACTGCTCCGGGATGCAGGGGAATGGGGCTGTTGAGGATTTTGTCAGCTTTTATCTCCTTTGCAGAGCCATGAGCAGCTATCAGGATATCCAGATTTTCAAAAGTCTTTTTAACCACTTCATACACTAAGTCATCCGGCATATCTTTGTGGACTGTCATGAAATTCCATGTGGTAATGGTTGGAACATCAGAATCCTTATTGCTTTTGTAGAATCCTTTTGGAATGGTATCCGCTGCAAACAGCGGATGTTTTGCTATGAACTTTTCTGCAACGGCCTTATCGATGGGAATCAGCCTGATGTCATGGGTTGTTTCAGCTTCGGTAATTGTCACCCAGGGAAGTCCCACTGCCTGGCTGTTTGCATCCAGCATTCCGTCCTTTAACTGGGAGTTCAAATCGGCAGAGCCCGCATTGACAATGCGGCCCGCTTTAACGCCTGCTACTTCCAGGATTTGTGGCCAGTATGTCGCAGGGGTCCCGCCGGTAGGTCCGACGCCCACGCTTTTTCCTTCAAGATCCTTCAGGCTTTTTATCCCTTTTTTGGATTCAGCATACATTTGAAACCATGTGGCATACATTGGAAAAATAACCCTGACATTCTGGTGTTTTTTGCCTTTTGCCCATCCCTCGCCGGTCCATCCTTCCCAAACCGGAGCCGCAGTTACCATGCCAAAATCGAGGTTCTTTGCATCCACTAACTGGGTGTTATGAACCGGGCCGCCTGTGACTTCCACATTGGCCTGTATTCCGACTTTTTCATGAAGCAGTTTGGCAAAGCCGCCTCCCCAGATGAAATAGGTGCCGCCAACCGGCGCCGCGCCGATAGTAACACCTTTTGGCCAGCCTGCCTTATCCGCCGCCATACCGGTGTTAACTGCAAAAACAATCATACCCAATATCGCAACAACAACAGCAATTTTCCGCATGATACCTTCCTCCTTGTTTTTTATTAATGTTAACAAACATCAAGCAGTCTTTTAATAACTTCTGCGGCCCAAAAACAATAAATACCCCTTCTTGTTATATTCGCCCGCAACGCATTTCAAGAAACAGATATTATTGATGGACCCGTAAAAAGTCGAAATATGCTCACTTAATGAGTTTTTTGGGGATTTTTAAATCACTTCGCTAAATCACAAGGACTCGGGCTAACGCCCTCAAACAGCTTGTGATTTTTAACGCTCAGTAATTTAAAAATCTATTTCCCAAAAATCTCAAATCCGTTCGCATATGACTTTTTACGAAACCGTCATTATTGCAGGCACATGATTTTATTAATTTGATTTACAGGACGTTTATCATTTATGAAAGGCCGTGTCAATCCAATGAATTCT
>JAUYEO010000039.1 GCA_030689795.1 Desulfobacterales bacterium
GCGGGGTTCGATGGAGCTGAGACGCGGGAAACGCGCCAGCGTTTTCCCGTCGATTCTCAAGCGACTTGTTATGTGTTGCTTTTCTTTATTGGCAATTTCTTATTTTTATACATTTTCCATAGCTGAAGTTGAGTTACAAATGCTGCAATAAAACAAATACCCACTCCAACTTTGGTAAGAATATCTATAGATTTTTCATCAAAACTGAATAATCCAGTCATCAACCACAGCAGTAAAGTCAGTGGCAAGGTGTACAAATATGCAAAGATTGGTATCGTTAAAAGAGCGAAAAACCAAAAAATATACTTAAAGCTCCTATCATCGAGATTAAATATATTTTCAAGCCATTTCATTCTCTGACTAAATTTATCTGAGTCGTTGATCATATTTATTCACATAACAATTAATATATCCAACTGGTTTTTACCAAACTTTCGTGCAATCTTACTTCATTTCAAAAAAAATAAAAAGAAAAATTACAATATGAAATCAAGCATAAATAAGTTTACAATATTGGGTATTTTGTGGTAATAAAGACCAAAAACCAAGTTGGTAAAATATGGGAAAAATGGAAACAACGTTCGATGATAAGCTGCCAGCGTTCCAAAAGTACCTTCTGGAAAAGAATCTGGCCCCGGCTAAGAATGTGCCTTTCTACGCCCATTGGGTCAGTCGGTTTCTCGATTATGCAAGAAGAAATGAATTTTCAGCTTTAGAATATCAGGAAGTTGCGGTTTTAGGCTTTTTGGATTCCCTGAAATCGGAAAATCATGTTCTGGATTGGCAACACAGACAGGCAAATGATTCTATCAGGCTCTATTATTTTCACTATCTTAACAAGACAGATGCCCGGTCGGTAAAAGCTGTGGCTTCTGATAGCCTGTCCGAAATAATTCAAGAAACGAAACGCCTGATTCGCCTGAAGCATTATTCGTACAGCACGGAGAGAACCTATCTTCAGTGGATTGAGCGATTTCTTGAATATGCCAGGCAAACGACAAAAAAAGCAATCACCGAAACCGACGCCTCCGATTTTAAGAATTTCCTTAGCCATCTTGCCCTCGCACGACGAGTTTCTGCTTCTACGCAGAACCAGGCATTTAACGCTATTTTATTTGTCTTCCGTTATGTGCTGGGAAAAGAAGTCGGAAATCTCGCCGATACTGTCCGCGCGAAACGTGGGCAGAAACTGCCCGTTGTCTTTTCGGTGGAAGAGGTCAAACGATTATTGGCTTGTATGAACGGTAAGGATTTTCTGATAGCCGGGCTGCTCTACGGTGCGGGTCTGCGACTGATGGAACTCGCCCTCCTGAGAGTCAAGGATATCGATATGGATTTAAATACTTTAACCGTGCGAAGCGGCAAAGGAGATAAGGACAGAACCACTATCTTGCCGGCAACGGTTAAAGATCAATTAAAGAATCATTTAATCGAAGCTAAAAGTTTGTATGAGAGTGATCTTTTCCGTGGATATGGTGAAGTCCATCTTCCCGATGCACTAAGCAGGAAATATCCCAACGCGGGCAAAGAATGGGCATGGCAGTACGTTTTTCCGGCCAAGAATCTCTCTGTTGACCCGCGCAGCGGCAGGGTGGCTCGTCATCATATCAGCGACTCCGCCATACAGGAGGTAATAAAAAAGGCAATCAGGAAGGCTGGCATTCCCAAACACGCGTCCGTGCATACGCTGCGCCACAGTTTCGCCACGCATTTGCTCATGAACGGCGTCAATATTCGGGAAGTGCAGGAGTTGCTCGGTCACAAGAATGTTGAAACGACGATGATCTACACGCATGTGCTGCGGGATATGTCCAAAGCCCCGAAAAGCCCGCTGGATACGCTGCTTGCCGACGAAGCATTCGATAAAAACCGCTGATGAGGCATGAAGAAAATCGGGTTGAACTTTATGTTTGATTTGCCGTAAACATTTCAATAAGATCGGATCAACCAAAAAATCACATGCCTTTTTCATCTGAGGCTCATTGTTTTGCCGGAGATATCCGCCTTTGAAGCTTAGAATAATCCTTATGGTTCTCTCTCTGCTGGCTTTCCTGTCGGCAACAGCCGGGGGTTATCTGTATTATTCATCCCTGAAGGAATCCGCCTTTAAAGAAGCCGAGCGTCAGGCGGTTGCCCGTCTTGAGATGATAAAAACGAATCTCTCTTCCCTGCTTTCCGAACACAAGAAATCTGTAAGGGCGCTTGCCGGCATAAGGGAGGTTTCAGAATATCTGATTAATCCTGACGATGTTTCGATAAGAACTGCAAACAAAATACTTGATCATTTTAAGGATTCGCTGGACGTAGAAGTCTGTTACCTTCTCGACAGGAAGGGAAATACGACAGCATCCAGCAACCGGAATGATACGGACAGTTTTGTGGGACACAATTTCTCATTCCGTCCATATTTTACAGAGGCTATTCAAAACAAACCCGCAACCTATCTTGCCCTCGGGACAACATCGAAAAAAAGGGGCGCTTATTACAGCTACCCTGTTTACTGCGGGAAGGAAAATAATCCGGCAGGCCTTGCAGTTATAAAAGTATCCATCCAGATGATTGAAAAAGAGCTTTCACTTCCACCTGAGGAGATTGTGCTTGTAACCGATCCGCACGGCATAATATTTATTTCAAACAGAAACGACTGGCTTTACAATTCTATAACAAGGCTTTCTTCCGATGAGATAGCTCTTGTCGCTGCATCGCGGCAATTTGGGGGAGGTCCGTGGCAATGGAACGGCCTGACAATAGTGAACGATAAATTCGCCAAAGACAGCCATGGAAACGGATATCTCATGAACCGGACGGATATTGGGGATTATCCGGGATGGAAGGTGATACATCTGCGGAGTCTTTCGGCAATTTCAAAGGTTGTATCCGATCCCCTGGTACGGATTACAGGCCCGATAGTCCTTGCCCTGACCGTTCTTATCGGTATTTCGGTTTTTTTCCTGTACGGAAAAGCGACTGAAGAGCTTTCGCTCAGAAGATCGGTGGAGAACGCCCTTCGTGAGAGCGAGGAAAGATACCGGTCTTTGTACAACAACACGCCTGCCATGCTCCATTCCGTCGATCCTGACGGACGCCTTGTAAGCATCAGC
>JAUYEO010000051.1 GCA_030689795.1 Desulfobacterales bacterium
TGTCAGGCATCTGGCAATTGCCTCCGAAAGAGGCTACGGTTCACTGAAACTTGATGATATTATGATATCGGGAGATATCGGCATTGAAGATCTCCGCGCAAGACCAAAGGGAAAAACAAGACTCTTCCAGGTTCTTGATGAGCTCGATACTCCGATAAGGTTTTTCGCCGGTTTTGCACCGGATACGGGACGGGTTTGCGACGGGGGATGCGAAGGGGCTGTAAAGGGATGTCTCGGTACGGTGGAAAAACGAAGGCCCGGTTCGCTTAAGGGGGCAAAAAGGGGCGCTATTGTTACAGGCATTTACAAGGGAGACGTAATCATGCCGGATGCCTCTGTCTTACTTCTCGGAACGTGCACCAGGGTTGAAGGCCGCCTTGAAGCTAAAAGAGTATATCGTGTCAAGGGATGCCCGATTGGTGTCAAGGACCTATTGATCAGAATTCCGATGATTTTCGGGATGCCTAGTCCGATGCTGGATAAAAGAGACGCTCTTCTTTTTATTTCAAACTCAGTTGAAAAGGGTTTAAATATATTGAAAAACAGAATTTTATCGGGTAGATATGGCACGGATCGGGGATCGGGGATCGGGGGGCATAGGTCAGTGGTCAGGGGTCGGGGAACAGAAATCGGGGGGCAGGGAATAAGAAACCGGATTTAATAAGGGAGAGTTTGGAATGAAGATACTTGTGGGTTATGACGGATCGAATGCCGCAAAGGAAGCTTTGTCGGTTGCAAAAAAACATGCCAGGGCCTTTGGCTCTGAAATATTTGTGGTTTCATCAATGGTAGGAGGCCCCGAAGTCTCAAGACAGGAGTTTGAAAAGGCCGAAGGAGAATTAAGATATTCACAAAGCTATTTTATAGATGGTGAAATCCCCTGCACTACAAGGTTTCTTGTCAGGGGAATGACTCCCGGTGAGGATCTCGTCCGGTTCATTGAAGAGAACGGGATTGATGAGGTAGTGATAGGCGTAAGAAGAAGATCAAAGGTCGGAAAACTGTTTTTCGGCTCGACCGCCCAGTATGTTATCCTGAACGCAAAATGCCCGGTGGTTACTGTGAAGTAGGGGGAAAAAAGAGGGTCAAAGGCACAGAGGCACAAAGGGGCAAAGGGAACATCGAATATCGTACATCGTACTGCGAAGATGGTCTCTGGTTTATGGTTTAACCAGAAACTACGAACCAGAAACCACAAACCAATACCTTGAACCCTTGACCCCTCGAATCCTGGACCCCTTCCCTTTTAATTTACATCTGAAAAGAAAGCCGCTTTATAGAATTCCCTGTTCATCCTGGCGATGTTTACTATTGAAATCTCTTTCGGACATTCCGCCTCGCATTCCCTCTCATTTGTGCAGTTTCCAAATCCAAGCTCATCCATTATCCGGACCATGGCAATGGCCCGCGTTGCCGCTTCCGGCCTTCCCTGGGGAAGAAGGGTAAGCTGTGAAATCTTGGCGCTTGTAAAGAGCATGGCCGAAGCATTCGGACATGCCGCCACGCAGGCCCCGCATCCTATGCATGCCGCGGCATCCATTGCTTTTTCCGCTATTTCCTGTGGGATCAAGATCGCATTCGCATCCGGTGCGCCGCCCGTATTTACCGAAATGTAACCGCCTGCCTGTATAATCTTATCGAGAGAGCTCCGGTCTACGACAAGATCTTTTATTACTTTAAATGCCCTTGAACGCCATGGTTCAATAACTATCATATCGCCATCCGAAAAATGGCGCATGTGGAGCTGGCACAGAGTTGTCCCCTTTTCGGGACCGTGGGGTCGGCCGTTTACAACCGTTCCGCACATGCCGCATATTCCTTCACGGCAGTCATGATCAAAAGCTATCGGCTCTTTGCCCTCGATGGCAAGCTGCTCGTTAATGACATCGATCATTTCCAGGAAGGACATGTCCGTGGAAATATCTCCGGCGTTATATGTCTCAAGCCTTCCCCTGGAATCCGGCCCCTTCTGGCGCCAAACCTTGAGTGTTAAATTGAGAGTCTTTGTCACTTGTAACTCCTTTGTGTCAGTTTGACGTTTTCAAAAGCAAGCTGCTCCTTATGAAGTTTGGGTTCTTTCCCTTCGCCGGTATACTCCCACGCTGAAACATGGCAGAAGTTCTCGTCATCGCGTCTTGCTTCATTCTCTTCCGTCTGATAGCCTTCGTTAAAATGGCCTCCGCATGATTCCCTGCGGTCAAGAGCGTCTATCACCATCAACTCTGCGAATTCGAGAAAATCGGCAACCCGCCCGGCCTTTTCAAGGCTCTGGTTGAAGTCCTTGTCCGAACCGGGAACAAGTACATTTTCCCAGAACTCGCCTCTCAAAGCCTGAATAAGCTTTCTTGCTTTTTTCAGGCCTTCGTCATTTCTTGACATGCCGCAGTATTCCCACAGGATGTTTCCAAGCTGCCTGTGGAAATCACTGGCTGTCCTTTTGCCTTTTATGGAAAGAAGTCTCTTTACGTCGGATTCGATCCTGTCTGTGGATTCTTTGAATGCAGGGTGATCGGTCGATACCTGCTTTTTCGTGTTTGCTGCAAGATATCCGCCTATAGTGTAGGGAATTATGAAATAACCATCCGCAAGACCCTGCATGAGAGCGCTTGCCCCCAGACGGTTTGCGCCGTGATCCGAAAAATTGGCCTCTCCCAGGACAAAAAGACCGTCGATTGTGCTCATGAGATTGTAATCAACCCAAAGCCCGCCCATTGTGTAATGGACTGCAGGATAAATCTTCATCGGGATTTCATAAGGATTTTCGGCAGTGATCTTTTCATACATTTGAAAAAGATTTCCGTACTTTTTTGCTATCACATCCCTGCCGTCTCTTTTTATTGCATCTGCAAAATCGAGATAGACCGCAAGACCTGTTTCTCCGACCCCTTTCCCCCTGTCGCACTGCTCCTTGGCATTACGCGATGCTACGTCCCGCGGGACAAGATTTCCGAAACTCGGATATTTGTTTTCAAGATAGTAATCTCTTTCGGATTCGGGA
>JAUYEO010000056.1 GCA_030689795.1 Desulfobacterales bacterium
ACGAATGCACCTTAGATTATTCCTGAGCTGTATTTATGCGGCTTTTAAGAGATATAGCCAATGCCTTAAACCGCGTTAAGCGCTTGATTGTGAACGATGTCCTGAACACAAATTTACTGAACGATGTCCTGAACGTTATCAATTACCCCTTTAGCGGGTTTCTTTGCAGAAGGACCGGTGTAATCGCTCAGGTAGAAATATTTTCCGCTGCTGTCGCGAAGAGCTATCGGAGGGGCTGCCTGGTTTGTCGATAATGCGAAAGAAGGCTGTCCCGTGCAAAGAACCGCGCACATAATCAGCGCCATCGCCGAAATAAATCTTATTTTTCTAAATGACATCTCTGAAACCTGTAGAAATCGACACAAAGAGATTAATTGACGATGCATAAATACCCCCCGTTCTATTTGACGGTTTCTATTTCCACAAAAGACCCGAAGCCAGCTCTTCGGAAAAATGCCGGAAAGGCATGACTTCGATACCGTCCTGGGTTTTCATCAAAGGTCCATGAGGATAGACGACAATACGACGACGCATGCCTTCAAGCTGCGCCACAGCGCGCAATCCCCTGCACCAGCTATCCGTAAAATTGGCGCCGGACTTTGCCTCAACCGCTATAATATCCGAACCCCGGACAAGAATGAAATCAACCTCTATATCAGAATGGCCTGACGGCGCCCAGTAGCAGATATCATCACAAATCAGACGGTAGTCCTTGTAAGCCCTTATTAACTGCGCTACCATCCCCTCGAACAGAACGCCTCTTTCCTCCAGCGCCGGAGATCCGGTCGCACGCTTCATAACCCGTACAATGCCCGGATCGCACCAGTACCATTTCGGGAGTTTCCGTTCCCTTACACGTAATTTTGCTTCAAAGGCGGAAAGCCGGAAGCAAAGCAACGTTTCTTCGAGAATTTCAAGGTAACTGGCTACCGTCGTCCTTGCAACCCCCGCTTCGCTGGCGATATTTGTTACATTGATTCTCTGGCCGTGAAAAAGCGCCGCAATAGGAAGAAAGCGGGCAAATCCAGGTAAATTCCTGACAAGCGCCTCTGTCTGAATCTCTTCTTTAAGGTACATCTGAGCATAGGCAGAAAGTGTGTCCTGTTTGTCGATTGAATCGAGGACGATCGGGAGCAATCCATATCTCAAGGCCTCTTCCGTATCAAATTGTTCGCCGATCTCTTCAGGAACAAAGGAATGCATTGATCTGTGCAGAGCCCGCCCCGCCAGCAGATTGACACCAGCCCGCTTCAGCTTGCGGGCGCTCGATCCGCAAAGGACGAAGCTCAGCCGCTTTTCTTCAATAAACCGGTGCACTTCATTCAAAAGGTTCGGCAGTCGTTGAACTTCGTCCACGACAACCCACATGCCGGCCGGAACTGACCGTAATTCATCAGCAAAGCGACCAGGATTAACGAGGAGTCTCTGGTAGGTTTCTTCGGACAGCAGGTCAATCAGATAGGCATCCGGGAAAACTTCTCGAAGCCATGTGCTTTTGCCACACCCGCGAGGTCCCAAAAGAAAGAAGCTCTGTTTAGGGGCATTAAATATTCTTTTCAGCATCATCTGATCACCATGTTGTCATTTTACGCCGCAATTTGACTACATCATAGTCAATTGTCCCCGATTTGTCAAATTTAATCAGGATGTCCAATTTTTAATGAACACGCTCTTGACCATCATTAGGAGTCAACAACACTAATGACAGCCGCCACCGTCGAACTATCCTCAAGATAGCCTACCAGCCGCGGCGATCATAGCTCTATTCGTCCGGCTATTTACCTGCCGGAGCGGGACAGGCATCTGGACAGCCTGAAAGGACGGCCGCCGCATCCGTAAACACGGCACGTTCTGCCATCAGGCCGTGCTGGAAAGGCGGAACCCCAAGTTGTTGTTCCTGTTGTCCGGGGTGTTGTTGTTGCGATTCGCTGAACGGCAGTTCCTCGCATTGTTGTTCCAGCCGCCGCCACGATTCACCCGGTTCGAGCCTTTAGACGACACCTGCCCATGGAATAATATAAGAACTTCTAATGTTAAGACTGTTCGCAAACCCCAGATATTCAAACCAGCTTCTCACGCTCATAACCAACTTATCCTCAGAAATACGCCCATTATTGTAATCGCTTAACCTTTTACAGATTCTCCGTTTTATCCGGACAAGGTTTTCTTTTTTCACACGAATCAGATTCGGAAAGACACGATATCCGAGAAAAGGAAGGCCATGCAGCCCCGAATTCAATACCGTTGCCCTGGAGTTTAGTTTAAGATTAAGATTATTTTCTATAAATTCTTCAATCAACCTCAACATTTTTTTGAGATATTCCCGGGAATCCGAAAAGAAAACCATGTCGTCCATATAACGGATATAGGTTTTATCACCAAGCTCATCCTTTATATGGCTTCAATGATATTCTCCATGATGTCGAGAGTGAGATTTACAATGCGGTTTGAGAGGGTAAATCTTGCGGATTTCGGAAATTTTTAGCCGCCGGTTTCAGCTTCAGTCCTATACCCTGAATCCCGCGCAAATGTCCGCCACTGACCGACCGCCACCTCGGTCTCCCCCATGTAATATCCTCTGGTCAACGTCACCTGGTGCTGTGTTTCATTATCAAATCTTCCCGGTTCATCTGAAGGCGATCCCATCATGAATGTGCCGGGTTTGATATAAACAAAGGTCATCCCGATGGAATTGTTGATTTTCTGCTCCGGTCCGGCTGCCTTGGCCTTGGCTATCTCCGCAGCTTTGACTCTTTCCATTTCCTCAGCCTTGGTTCTGGTCGCCGCCTCGGCCCTTGCTGCAGCTTCGGCTTCTGCTTTGGCTTTAGCTGTTTGTTCGACTTTAGCTTTTTCTATTTCTTCGGCTTTGGCTTTAGCCACAGCTTCCGCTGACTGATCAACCTTTTCGCCGAGGAGTTTTTTCGCAAGCCTCGTGGTTGAATCAATCAGTTCGTCAAGTTCGCATTTGCATTTATCCGCCACAGAAATCTCTATCTTACCCGTTTGAACATTTATCAACTGAAGCGTGAGATGATAGGTTTTCCCCACAATACCAACCGAACCGTTTACTATCTTTCCCACGCCAAGTATCTGCCCCGCCTCAACCTTGCACTCCTGTGCCACACAGCCCGACATCTGGAATTTTTGTTCCTTGAGTATCTTGTTCATGTTGCCGCGGTCTATTACTTCGTACTTGTCGGACTGAGAAAGTTCGTGAATTACATTATCTGTCAGAGGCCGGGAAATGCCCTTGTCGCCGGTTGTTACTTCAAAATCAAAAATTGCTATGTAGTTGTCAACCGTCTTTCTTTCGGGCTTGTTCTTTTTTTCGGCGGCAAAAGCGCCGGATACTGCAGGAATAAGAAAGAGTAACGCAAAAAGAGTTGTTATTGCCTTCTTCATTTGCACAGCCCCATTTAAGGGATAAAATGGAAATAATATATGAATTCGAATTGTTTTGGGATGAATATCATAACCTCTTATTTTGTCAAGATAAGCCATACAATCATTATATATTATCGATCACTGTAATTCCCTTGACATGTACATACAATCGTGCATATATAAAAGCGCTATGTTTGAATGGGATAAATTGAAGGCGTTACGAGGTGAAACAATATGAAGGCGAAATATGATTTTAGCAAGGGAAGGCGGGGTACCGTTCTTCCCTCTTCCGGGAATAAAGTCCGTATTACAATCCGGCTTGATCGTGAGATTATTGACTGGTTCCGTTCCAAAGTTGAGGAACGTGGTGGAGGTAACTATCAGACATTACTCAATGATGCCCTCATAACATATATGCAGCAACAGGAAGAACCTATCGAAGAAGTTTTCCGCCGTATTGTCCGGGAAGAGCTGCACGCTGTTCAATAATTAAGGTAGCAATTCAATCCTATAAGACACGCAGGAATATGCATTTCAGATAATAGGTTTCGGGCATCGAAAGGAGAAAGGGATGGTCCTTGCCCTGAGTGCGCTTTTCGATCACCTGCACCCTGCGGCCTGCATCGGAAGCGGCCCGGGTTAAAATATTCAAAAACGCGTTTTCATCAATATGCTGGGAACAGCTCGACGTAATCAGCAAGCCTCCCGGATTAAGCATTCGTAACGCCCGGAGATTAATCTCCTTGTACCCTCTTTCGGCAGCTTCAATATGTGCCCTGCTTTTTGCAAAGGCTGGCGGATCGAGTACTATTGTATCAAATTTTCTTTTCTGAGTGTCATAAAGTTTAAGCCGGTCAAAAACATTATCAGTTTCAAACTGAATGTTTGTTATCCCGTTTAACAGCGCATTTTTCTTTGCAAGCTCAATTGCAGTATCCGATATATCTACGGCTTCAACCTGTTCACAAAACCCTGCCATATTCAGCGCAAAACCGCCCGCGTAGCAGAAACAGTCAAGACCGGCTCCAAATGAAAGCCTGCCTGCAAGAGCCCGGTTTTCCCTCTGGTCAAGAAAAGCGCCTGTTTTCTGGCCCGATGAAGGATGAAAATAAAATTTCAAACCGTTTTCAAGACAGACTATCTCATCCGGATCATATCCTTTTAACACCGATATCTGTTTCGGCAATCCTTCAAGATCCCTGACTTTACCGTCATTTCTTTCAATGATCGAAACAGGATCGATAAGTTTAGACAGGATTTCTGCGATAAGATCTTTTATCCTGTCCGATCCCTGGGAAAGAGTCTGGATCGAAAGAACATCCTTGTACCTGTCGACAATTACGGAAGGAATCCCGTCTCCTTCGCCGTTTACGAGTCTGCAGACTTCGGTGTCGGATACCATTTTTTCCCGTAACGAAAGGGCCATCTTCAGGCGATTCAGCCAGAACTCCCTGTTGACTATCTCATCTGAAGTCGTAACCAGGCGGAGCGCTATCTGAGATTTATCGCTGTAAAAGGCCTTGCCGTAAAATTTCCCTTTCATATCGCAAACATCAACAATTGAGCCGCCTTCGGCCCGGCATTCCCGGACGTCACTCCTGTAAATCCACAGGTGTCCAGATCTGATTCTCTCAGTCGCCCTCTTTGGAATTATGGCTTTCTGATCACTCAATTTATGTCCTTCAACAGCTCCCTCTTCTCTTTTTCAGTAAGGTAACGCCAGTGTCCCTCTTTCAGATTGCCGAGTTTTACGTTTGAAATTCTTATTCTCTTCAAATCTTTAACCCTGTTTCCGACCTTTTCGACCATGCGGCGTATCTGTCTGTTTCTGCCTTCTTTAAGAACAATCCGGAACTGATTTGGAGAAATCCTTTTAACTTCAGCAGGTCTTGTCCTGCTTCCCAGCAAATGAATGCCGGCAGCCATTTTACCGAGGGCTTCGTCCGGGACAGGCAGCGAGACAAGAACATCGTATTCTTTTTCATGATCAAAGGAAGGATGCGAAAGGATATTATGAAGTCTCCCGTCATTAGTCAGAAGAAGAAGCCCGCTCGAATCCTTGTCAAGACGCCCGACGGGATAAACGCGCTCCGATATGTCAATCAGATCAAGAACAATTTTATCTCTCTCCTGGCTGCATGTTGTAACATAACCTTTTGGTTTGTTGAGTGCGATATATATCAAATCATCTTTTGCCTCTATCCGGTTTCCGCCGACTTCAACAATATCCTTTTCCGGGTCAATTTTTGTTCCGAGTTCTTTAACAACAAGCCCGTTAACCTTTACGCTGCCCGATACTATAAGCTCTTCCCCATGTCTTCTCGAACAGAATCCGGCTTCCGATAAAAATTTCTGAAGTCTCATCATGATCATGATCTGTAATCGGCATTTATCTTAACGTAATCTATCGAAAAATCACAAGTAAGGACAGACGCCTTTCCATCACCAGTTTTCAAATCAACCGTTATCGATAACTCAGGCTTCTTCAGCACTTTAGTCGCTTCTATTTCGGCGGCATCACCACAACCCATGCCGTTTCTTACCATCAATACATCGTCAAAATAGATATCCACAAGCCCGGGATCAAATTCCGCACCCGATCTTCCGGCGGCGGCAAGAATTCTTCCCCAGTTCGCGTCTTCCCCGAACAGGGCCGTCTTGACCAGGCTCGAGTTGGCTATGGTTTTGGCGATTTTTTCAGCGTCACTTCCGCTTGCCGTACCCTTTACAATAATATCAACAAGTTTCGTGGCGCCCTCGCCGTCTTTAACGACCATTTTAGCAAGCTCCTTCAATACTTCATCGAGGAGCTCCTGAAAATATGTTTTGTCAGCCCTGCTTCCGACAACAGCTCCCGACATTCCATTTGCCATAACAAGAACCGTATCGTTTGTGCTTGTATCTCCGTCAATCGTTATCCTGTTAAATGATTTCTCCACGGAAGAGGCCAGAACTTCTTTAAGAAAATCCGGCGAAACCGTTGCATCAGTACAGACAAAACAGAGCATTGTGGCCATATCCGGGCATATCATTCCGGCTCCTTTTGCAACACCTGTAATATTGAAACCGGATCCGCCGATGTTGCCGTTTCTTGAAATAATCTTCGGGACCGTATCGGTTGTCATAATGGCTTGTGCAAAATCATTTATGCCGTCTGGGGAAAGCGATTTTATCAGTTCAGGAACAGCAGCCTTTATTTTATCAAGGGCAAGCGGTTTTCCGATAACACCCGTCGATGCAACCAGAACCAGCTCTTCGGATATATCCAGTTCATATGCCGCAAGTCTTGCTTCAGATATGGCATCTTTCAAGCCCTGATCGCCGGTGCAGCAGTTTGCGCTTCCGCTGTTTACAATAACAGCCCGGCAAAGGCCCTTTTTAATCCTCTCCCTGTCTACAAGAACCGGCGCCGCCTGCACTCTGTTTCTGGTAAAAACACCGGCAACGCTTGCCGGAACCTCTGAATAAATCAGTCCGAGATCTTTCTGACCGTTTTTTTTAAGGCCGGATACAACGCCGGAAAACGAAAAGCCCTTGCAAAGAATCTTTTTCATAAACATAATATCCTGTTATCACAATATTTAGTTTGGTTTCAGATCCGGAAACTCAATAGTGTCCATAATTTGTTTCCGGATGGAAGCTGATTATCTGTCAGAACATGCCCCTCTTGTCAATCCACGCTTTTTGCCGTCCTTTAAAATAGTTACCTTTTTCCGGTACAACTACCATATGTTGAATAAATTTGTTGACAAGTAACTATATATTGGATATTGAAACACATCATGCATATTTCTTGCTGATAATCCTCAGTTGTATTTTTTACTAAACCATCAAAATTCACCGGAATACACGACCATGTGCTTTCTGTTTTTCTTTAAACTGGGCAGGTAATTTTCATCTCCGATTAATACGGAGATTTTTCTATTTTGAACCGACTAAACATGAAGAGGTGGCGCAAGTGTTTGAGGAAATCAAAAAACGTGACGGAAGGGTTGTTGAGTTTGATTCACCAAAGATTACTGCTGCAATCGCAAAGGCCGGAAAAGCGACAGGTGAATTTGATGAAAGAGAAGCAAGAAAACTTACCCTTCGGGTTCTAACCCTTGCTCATGAACTCCGCCTTGGATCAGTTCCTGATGTCGAAGGAATTCAGGATATTGTTGAAAGGGTTCTTCTTGATTCGCCTTTTTACAAAACAGCAAAAGCATACATTATCTACAGGGAACAGCATGCCCAGATAAGAAGCATAGCAACCAATGCCAACATAAATCTTGTTGAAGACTATATTCAGAAGCTCGACTGGAAAATCAAGGAAAACAGCAACATGTGCTATTCTCTCCAGGGGCTTAACAATTATATATCATCAGATGTGACTTCCGAATACTGGCTTAACCGAATCTATCCCCCCGAGGTTAGAGACGCCCACAAAAACGGAGAGATGCACATACATGACTTAAGCCTTTTGTCCGTTTACTGTGTTGGATGGGACTTAAAAGACCTTCTTACAAAGGGGTTCATGGGTGTCGAGGGAAAAGTCGAAAGCGCCCCTCCCAAACACTTAAGATCCGCCCTGGGACAAATAGTAAATTTTTTCTACACGCTTCAGGGTGAAGCTGCCGGTGCGCAGGCTATTTCAAATTTTGACACTCTTCTCGCGCCGTTTGTCCGATTCGACCTGCTGAAATACAGTGAAGTAAAGCAGGCTTTACAGGAGTTCGTATTCAACATAAATATCCCGACACGGGTCGGCTTCCAGACTCCCTTTACGAATATAACCATGGACCTGTACGTTCCGTCGATTCTTAAAGACCACCCGGTAATAATCGGCGGAAAAGAGCGCACGGAGACATACTCGGAATTTCAGCCTGAAATGGATATGATAAACAGGGCTTTCGCCGAGGTAATGATGGCAGGGGATGCAAGAGGAAGAGTCTTTACGTTCCCGATACCGACATACAGCATAACTGCAGATTTTGACTGGGATAATCCGAATCTTGAAACTGTCTGGAAGATGACAGGCAAATATGGAATCCCCTATTTTTCAAACTTTGTCAATTCCGACCTTTCTCCTGAAGACACAAGGTCTATGTGCTGCAGGCTGCGCCTCGACAACAGAGAGCTTCTTAAAAGAGGCGGCGGTCTCTTCGGCGCAAGTCCGCTTACAGGATCAATAGGGGTCGTTACTATAAACCTTCCGCGCATAGGCTATCTTTCAAAGAACGATGATGAGTTTTTTACTTATCTTAAGGGGAAAATCAACCTGGCAACGAAAAGCCTTTCCATAAAAAGGAAGATCCTTGAAAGGTTTACCGATAAAAACCTCTACCCTTATTCTAAATTCTATCTAAGGGAAGTAAAAAACGGAACAGGCCTTTACTGGAAAAATCATTTTTCAACAATCGGTATAATCGGAATGAACGAAGCCTGCCTTAATTATATCGGCAAGAATATTGCGAGCAAAGAAGGCCTCGATTTTTCCCTGAAAGTTATGGATTATATACGAAATATTCTTTCCGAAACCCAGGAAGAAACAGGAGATCTTTACAACCTTGAAGCGACCCCCGCGGAAGGAACATCCTACAGGCTGTCCATGAAAGACAAGCAGAAATTCCCGGATATCATCTGCGCCAATGAAGAAGATTACGTAAAAGGAGCGGCGCCCTATTATACCAATTCAACTCAGCTTCCAGTTAACTATACTGATGATATATATGAAACCTTAAGATTGCAGGACAGCCTTCAGACCAAATATACCGGCGGCACTGTTTTGCATATTTTCCTGGGTGAGCTCATCACGGACGTTGCAACAATAAAAGGGCTTATAAGAAAAATATCAACTAATTTTCATCTGCCCTATTTTACCCTGACTCCGACATTCAGTGTATGCCCGTCTCACGGGTATCTGAAAGGAAAGCAGGAAAAATGCGCCATCTGTGATTCTGAAACGGAAGTCTATTCCCGGGTTGTCGGATATTTACGCCCGGTAAAGCAATGGAATAACGGCAAACAGGCCGAATTCGCCATGAGAAAATCATATAAACTCCCGTCTGATGAATCCGCAGACATGAACAGTTCCATAAATTCCAAACCGGACATTTCAGAGAATGAGAGTTTTTTCGAGACAGAGCCTCTTCGAATATCCGGGGGAGCGGGAATGCTTTGATTTTTGGAGGCATTCAGAAAAATTCCCTGATTGATTATCCCGGAAAAATAAGCTGTGTTCTTTTTATCTCGGGGTGTAATTTTGCCTGCCCCTATTGCCACAACCCTGAGCTTGCAAAAAACAACCCGTCTGTATTTTTGAAAGAAATTGAAATTTACGCTTTTCTCGAAAGCCGGAAGGGTTTTCTGGACGGAGTCGTTATTTCAGGCGGAGAGCCGACTCTTTGCGATGATATTGAGTCTGTATGCAGGAAAATAAAAGCCGTCGGCTATCCCGTTAAACTTGATACAAACGGAAGCCGTCCATCGGTTGTAAAAAATTTAATTGATAAAGGTCTCGTCGACTATATTGCCATGGATATCAAGACAGACCCCGCTCTCTACTCTTTTTTTGTAAAATACGGCTGCGAATCTGCCGATATATTATCAAGCATTAAAACCATCATGAATTCGCCAATTGATTACGAGTTCAGAACAACGTGCGTCAGGCCGTTTATAAGCCAGCCTGTTATCGGGAAAATTTCCGGTATTATTAAAGGGGCCGGTCTTTATGTTCTTCAGCGTTTTCAAAATAAAAACGTGCTTGATCCTGATTTTTTCGCCGCTGAAGATTGCGGATTCAGTGATCAGGAATTGCTTGAGCTTCAAACCGCGGCGGAACCCTTCGTCGGCAAATGCATCATCCGCTGATATAATCGATTTGCAGATGGACACCAACCCACTGTTCATTATTCACTTTTCACCATTCACTTTTCACTCTTTACTGTTCAGCCTTCACTCTTTTTTCCCTTTAGGGGCCGTTACGAAATAACCATTACATTTTTGACCATTTTGTTAGGAGCCGTTACAAAATAACCATTACATTTCTGACCATTTTGTTACGGCTCCTTATGCCAGTCACAGCTTACGGCTCCTTATGCCGGTCATGGCATTGCAATGTTACGATTATTTTTGAACAACGGCTTAATATCGATTTGTACGGTTCAAATTATGTATGCCATTCATTTTTTTACTTGACACTTATGTTTATAATTTCTATTTAAAAAACAGTTTGCTCACTTTTACTATAACCCCGATAAACGGGATAAGTTTACAAGATTATTTTCTGCTACTCATTTCAGTACCCCCTTGAGGGGTAAAAAACGCAGGAAATAATCTCTTACCTACTAAAAAGGAGGACGACGATGACAAACCCGTATTTTCAAGCTTACGAAAGATCCCTTAAAGACCCTGAAGGATTCTGGGGCGAAGTAGCGGAAGACTGTCACTGGTATAAAAAATGGGACAAAGTCCTGGATGATTCCCGCAAGCCATATTTCTACAGATGGTTCCCTGGCGGAATGGTCAATACCTGTTACAACGCACTTGATTTTCACGTAGAAAACGGCAGAGGCGGCCAGGATGCGCTAATTTATGACAGCCCTGTCACCGATACGATAAAGAAATTCACATACATTGAGTTAAGAGATCTCGTTGCCAAGTTTGCGGGTGCACTTTCCTCCCTTGGCGTTGGCAAAGGGGATCGCGTCCTCATTTATATGCCCATGATTCCGGAAGCAGCTATAGCAATGCTTGCTTGCGCCCGCCTTGGAGCAATCCATTCGGTAGTTTTCGGAGGATTTGCAGCAAATGAGCTTGCAACCCGGATAAACGATGCGAAACCGAAAGTGATTGTTTCAGCCTCATGCGGCATAGAAGTAAAAAGAGTGATTCCCTACAAGCCGCTCTTAGACGGCGCCATTGAAATGGCTAAATCAAAACCTGATCACTGCATAATTTGCCAGCGTCCCATGGAAACAGCAAACCTGATTCCGGGCCGGGACCTCGACTGGAATGATGTAATGGCAAAAGCCAAACCGCACGACTGTGTCCCCGTCGCATCTACAGACCCCCTGTACATACTCTACACATCAGGCACAACAGGTATTCCAAAAGGGGTAGTCAGAGATAATGGCGGACACATGGTAGCGCTTAAATGGACCATGAAAGCAATCTATAATGTTGATGCCGGAGATGTTTACTGGGCAGCATCGGATATCGGATGGGTTGTCGGTCATTCCTATATAATTTATGGCCCGCTTTTAAAAGGCTGCACTACAATCTTGTTTGAAGGAAAGCCCGTAGGTACACCCGATGCCGGTGCCTTCTGGCGAATTATATCCCAGCACAAGGTAAAAACCATGTTCACGGCTCCAACGGCTTTCAGAGCAATAAAAAGGGAGGACCCGAAAGCCGAGCATATGAAAAAATATGATCTCTCCAACTTCAAGTATTTATTTCTGGCAGGTGAAAGGCTTGACCCGGATACCCTCCGCTGGGCTGAAAAAAGCATCGGTGTTCCTGTAATTGATCACTGGTGGCAGACCGAAACAGGCTGGTCGATAGCCGCAAACTGCGTCGGCCTGCATCATTTCCCTGTTAAACAGGGATCTCCCACAAAACCGGCTCCCGGAATGGATGTTAGGGCCGTTGATCCTAACAATAATATAGTCAAGCCCGGAGAAATCGGCGCCCTCGTCATTAAGTTGCCTCTTCCTCCGGGAACTTTACCGACTTTGTGGAACAATGATGAAGGATTTATCAGTTCATATCTGAAGGAATTCCCGGGATACTACAAGACGGCAGATGCCGGTTTTATCGATGAAGACGGGTATGTTTATGTAATGACACGGACAGACGATGTAATCAATGTCGCGGGCCACCGCCTTTCAACGGGCGGCATGGAAGAGATACTCTCCGACCATCCCGATGTAGCCGAATGCGCGGTTTTGGGAGTTGATGACCAGTTAAAGGGGCAGGTTCCCATAGGCTTTATAGTACTCAAAGCCGGGGTTACGCGCAGCCAGGATGAAATTATTAAAGAAGTCGTCAAGATGGTAAGAGACAGGATCGGCGCAATCGCATCTTTTAAAACGGCGACGGTTGTAAAGCGCCTTCCCAAAACACGCTCTGGTAAAATACTGAGGGGAACCATACAGAAAATTGCCGACAACAAGGAATTCAAGATACCGGCAACAATTGATGATCCCGTAATTTTAGATGAAATGAGAGAAGCATTGGAAAAAATCGGCTATGCAGGCGTGAGGAAATAATTCTGCAAATAAATTAAGCCTGGTGTTGACTATCCTTCGGAGTCAACGCCAGGCCTTCGAAAAGTAATAATTTATAATAGTTATCTAATTAGTGTCCATCCGGAATATTTTAAAAAGCCTTTTGGAAACGGATGAAATTTCCTTGTATTAAAGTCAATTCCATGTTATCCGGCACTTTGAATTTATCCTTACCCCGATAAACGGGACTCTTTTCAGTACCCCCATGAGGGGTGTAAGTAAGTTTACGAAATTATTTTCTGCCGCTCTTTTCAGTACCCTCTTGAGGGGTAGAAAAACGCAGGCAATAATTTCTTACTTACTAAGAAGAGATTCGGCAATATCTAAAAATATTTTTTGGCCAGGATATAAGTTTTTTTACAAGGAGGAATGTCAGATGGAGCAGGACAATAAAATACGGAATCTTACGATGGTTATTCTGTTTGGAATTTTCTTGCAGGCAATTTTCATGTTTGTAGAAGCTAAAGAAACACCTAACAAGACGGCAGTGAAATTCACAAAGGCATATTTCACACTGGACAAGTCCATGACCGGCTATCTGTGTAAAACTCTGGCCCCATCCGAAAATGAAAATAAAGACGAAAACATTGTTGAAAAATATATTCAAAAAACCGAAAATGAAGCGGCCGAACGCGGCCTTAGTCCGGATTTCATGAAAAGCAGCTTATTCAACATCGAAACTGAAACAATCAGCAGAACCGATAAAGAAATAACCTTAAAAATATCTGCAGACAGGATAGTTTCAATTAACCCCTTATACGCTCTTGTTTCAAAACTGTTCCATTTAAGTAAAATCCACAAAGTAGAAGACACCATTACCGTGATAATGGAAGACGGCAAATGGAAAGTCTGCGGCAAGCCCTTCTCATTGCTGTAATATTTTAAAACTTTATCCCATCAATAAAAAGGAGTCCGGTTTAACTCTGTCAGGCCGGACTCTGTCGGGTGAATAAATCGAATACATGGAGACTGTCTACGCTCATATACAAAAGGTAGCCCGGCGGATAGCCTCCAGCTTTCCTTCTCCCGATTTTTACGGAGACCATGATTCAGCCATTAAATCTTCTGTTCAGATTTTTGAAACAGACCCGCTGATAGCAAAGGTTCACCAGTTAGTAGCAACACACCTTGAAGATGATTTTGGTCACGGCCTGGATCACGCCAAAAAAGTAACCGTGGATGCTGGAGCTCTGATGTTTATTGAAAGCGGGTTTGCCGGATATGAGGGTAGTTTTTGCAGGCGAAGAGTTCTGATTCTCCAGTGTGCAGGACTTCTCCACGACATAAAACGGAAGAAAAAGAATCATTCCGCGGAAGGCGCTGCATTTGCGCGTGAAGTCCTGAAGGATTACCCTTTTTCCACTGAAGAACTGGATGATATACGCATTGCAATAAGGAACCACGAAGCATTCAAAACTACTATAGAATCAAAGACCCCTGAAGGAAAACTTGTTTCCGACTGTCTTTATGATTCGGACAAGTTCAGATGGGGTCCGGATAATTTCACAAACACACTATGGGAAATGGTATCATATTTCAATCCGCCTTTTTCAGAATTTGTGGCCCATTATCCGAAAGGAATGGAGAACCTCTCCAAAATCAAACATACATTCCGCACCGGAACCGGGAAGAAATACGGGCCACGGTTCATAGATACCGGACTTGCAATAGGGGAAGAACTTTTCAGCATAATCAAGTCCGACTACGCCCACCTGATATGACCCTGATGATGCCGTAAAAAGTTTGAACCGAAACAGCGAAAGCGGGAGTCCGGAAGTGTTTTGTTGCTTTAAGTCGGATAAATTCCGGATGAAGCATACTCTCATGTAAATGGGGCGTGAATTACGGAAAAAATCGGGAACGTCAGTCTTTTCTTAGTCCCCTGCTGAATATTTCGAAGGCTAACTCAAGAGTCTGTTTCAGATAATCCTTGTCGTCATTAATTATCTTTTTGCTTGATTCCCAGAGAATAACACCTGAAAAAAGAGCCCAGAAAATATCGGCAAGGGCGACAGGATGCTTTTTAATATATACTCCTTTTTCAGCCCCTTCTTCAAATATTGTTGCAATCGTTCCGAGGGATTTACGTGAAAGGTCCTTTATTTGCGACAAAAGCTGCGGAGATAAGTTTTTCAATGTTTCACTCGATTGAAGGTGAAACATGTTTATTATAATAAGAGGATCAAACTCATAAACATCATACATTGCCTCAATCAATAATTTCATCTTATCTTCAGGCTTTAAATCTTTTTCCCTGTTTACATGCTCCAAACGTATCAGAAGATACTGGAGTATCCTTAAAGATAATGATGCGTAAAGTTCTTCCTTGTTTTTAAAATATAAATACAAGGTTCCGGGACTCAGCTCGGCTTCACTGGCTATATCCTCCATTGTTGCCTTGTTGAAGCCTTTGCTTGAAAATACCCTCTTTGCGGCAACTATTATCTGCTGCCGCCTTCGCTCTCTTTCTCTCTCTTTCCTTTCCTGAATACCCATTCAATCACCCTGTTATGAATCAGATTTATTTTAGAAATCATTACATATTTTATTTATTGAATTTAGTCAACAAGATTCCTGATAAGCCGTCGTTCAAAAATAACTGGAACATT
>JAUYEO010000061.1 GCA_030689795.1 Desulfobacterales bacterium
ACAGGAAAAGTAAAACCCTCCGACTTCATCTTGACTTCCAGCAGGGGGATAAATAGGGGACGTATTAAACAATCTAACTTGAATAATTTTTATTGAACTGCCTCTTATTGTTTAATTTAATAAATAAGTTTGTAAGATGAATATGTCCCCTAATTACCCCGGTTTCAGCTCAATGCCGTTTTTTCTTATCTCGTAAATGATCGGAATCCAGGTGTCATTTTTATATGATGCTAGTGAAATCGGAACAGGTTCAAGCCGCGAATCAACCGAGCTGGCTATTTCAAATAGTTTCGCCCCTTCCCTGTAGCGATTTTTCCCAAAATCCGGAGATACAACAGCAACATCTATATCGCTGTATTCATGCGCACGACCAGCGGCATGCGAGCCGAAAAGAACGATCTTGGATACCTCGATTTTGTTCTTTTTCAGTTCCTTGACAAAGATACTTATTGTCCGGCTTATTGCTTTTTCAACCATTCGAACACCTCTTTGATCTTCCTCAGATTCCGTGATGCAAAAGCTTTGGAGCACTTTTTATAAAATTTCATCTGATCATTCGGGTATCTTGCTTCAAAATGAAATTCCATGAACCTTGCCAAATCTTTCTTTGTCTTTTTCGGGATATTCAGGCTTGTTTTTTCTGCGAGCAACGGTAATGAATGCGTATAGGGGGCATGATTTCCGGTTGCTTCCACAACCAGAGATTTTAACAATTTTTCCAGCGCAAGATGACTCATGAAAAGAGCATAAGGATATTTTCCTCCTTCAAACATGGTATCTGCAACTTCAATATCGTATTCAGCTCCTTCCAGCCAATACTTGATAGTCTTTTTTACATCAAATTTAATTTCAGGTTTCATTTTGTTTTTATTATATTTTTCAGGCAAATAAGAGTCAAGGAAGTTTTTATTGAACGTTTTAAATATTTAAACTTAATTGATGCCGGTTATTCGGTTTCTGCCTTATACGGATACTTTTTCGTGTACCCTTGCATGGTAAAATAGCAAGTTATGAGCGAAATAACATGTATATGTAATGCGTCAAAAGAACGCATGGGAATTTTGATGGGACTGCTTATAAAGCGGCTTTTAAAAGACCATATTGCAATTGAATTGTCAATGGATATTAAAAAGATAGGGGAACAGGGTTCAATCCGCCTGAGGCGGAAGAGATCCGAGGGTGCAGGTGAAATGTGCGCGTATTGAAAAACCGTTTACAAAAGTTCATGGATTCTGAATAAGAGATAGAATGGAACGGAAAAAAGCGTGAACTTTTTTTTGCCGGCAGTTGTAATCCTTTCGGTTGTCATGTTTCCGGAGTAAATCCTTACGGCAAAATCACAACGGCTTTCATCCATGAAAAGATGCAGAGATCGCAAAGTACCGGTCTTGCCGGATTTGACCTCAACCGGCATAAGCCTATTGTTTATGACTATCAGATAATCCACTTCTGAAGTCGCGCTTTTTTGTTCCCGGTACCAGTAATTCAGATTCACATTTTTGCCGGTGTTCATCGCCAGCAATGTCTGTCCAACAAGCTGCTCGCTTATTTGCCCATGATATACCGCGTTGATATCATCCGTAACGGCAATTTCGGACCGCATGCCAGTCTGGTAGTTGACCAGCCCGATATCGAGATGCAGGAGCTTGGAGGATTTCTTCAGATTGCTCATCAGGGGCATTTGTTTTGATGATGACGCGAATACCCGACTGATAATCATTGCTTTTTCCAGCACGTCAAATGCTTCACTCATCTCTCTGCTGCGGAAATTCGATTCTCCGAATTTTTCATATTTAATCTGAAGGCCGACATATTTTGATGCGTGTTCTATAATGTGCTGGATGTATTTTGCTTTAGCGGAGCTTGCATACTTGAAAACGTCATCTCTTAAACCTACAAGTATTGATTCATATACGGGATCAACATCGATAAAATTCCTGGTTTCGGCATATTTCGCTACAGCTTCGGGCATGCCTCCGACAAGAAGGTATGAATGGAATTTTTTCATCATCACCCTGTGTATCTCTTCAGGGATAACGGAATCCTGTTTAACCGATGCAATGTAGTTTCGTGCCTCTGTTTCACCCAGCGCGGCGAGATATTCATCGAATGTTGCCGGATGGAGATAGCAATATTCCACCCGGCCAACAGGAAAAGTAAAACCCTCCGACTTCATCTTGACTTCCAGCAGAGAACCCGCCGCAACTACATGAAGATCCGAAATTTCTTCATAGAAATATCGAAGCTGATTCATCGCGATGTCAGAATTTTGTATCTCATCAATGAAAATGAGAGTTGAGCCTGGCGTTATCTTTTTATTGAATTTCAGTTGAATAAGCTGAAGCATGTCTCTGACAGGCAGCATACGGGTAAACAATGCGGCTTCATCTTCAAGTTCCAGATTGATATATATGTATGTCTCAAATTCGGCGTTTCCGAATTGATGAACAGCGGAAGTCTTGCCGACCTGGCGAGCGCCCCTGATGACAAGTGGTTTTCTTCCTTTTTTATTTTTCCACTCGACCAGCAGCGTTGATATCTTTCTTTGAAACATGTAATATATCCTAACCTGTTATAATGCAATTATGTAATATTTTATAAGCATCTTTACATTTATTTTGTATTAAATATGGAGGTAAATATGTCTTTTATGTATAAAATGCAAACTAAATTTTTGTATGTAGAACGAATGGATGCGTTTTATATAAATAAGTTTAAAAGTTTAGGAGATTTCCAATATTTGCTCTTCCGGCGATGCAGACCCAGCCGTCGGAAGTTTCGGTATCGATTATTTCAAAGCCCTTAAGTTTCATCCTTTCAATTACTACATCCCTGTTTTGCTTGGTTATTCCCGAACAGATCAGGATACCGTTTTTTGAAATGACTTTCTGTACGTCTTCGAGTAAATTTAGGATGACGGCTGTAAGGATATTTGCCACAACGATATCAAAACGATCGTTTATCTCTTCTGCGAGACTTGTAACTTTTACGGCGAATTTCTCTTTGTCGATTTTATTTAAAAGCAGGTTTTCTTTTGCGATTTCCGCTGCAACCTCATCCGTGTCTGTTCCCAAAAGGCGCGTGGCTCCGAGTTTTGCAGCGGTGATCATGAGAATCCCGGAGCCGGTTCCTATATCCAGAAAAGAGTTCCCCGGTTTTAAATACTTTTCTATCATGCTCATGCAGAGAGCAGATGTCGGGTGAGCGCCTGTTCCGAATGCCATTCCGGGATCTATTTCAAGAATCATGTCGTTTTCCCCGGGCTCATATTCCCTCCAGGTCGGTTTAACCACCAGGTTTTTGCCGATTTTTACCGGCCAGAAAAAAGCCTTCCATGATTCGGCCCAGTCCTTTTCGTCTATTTCGCTGTATGTTATATGCCAGGAAATACCTGATTTGCTTTCAAGCTCTTTCAGCTTTTCTTCAAGTGCCAGGCATTTATTTGAGAGACTTGAATTTGATGGAAAATAGCCCGTAACTGAATTGTTTGTTGGTTTTTCAACCGCTCCATCCCCCCAGCCTTCAGCAGGCTCTTCATCCGGGTCTTCGACAACAACACCCTGCAACCCGAATTCGTTAAATATGTCTGCAATCAAATCGACTGCAAGCTCTTTGTCGCTGTAATCAAAAACTACTTTTGCTTCTGTCCATTTCATATTCTTTTCCAAATCAAATCATGCGAAACCCGCCGCATCTGATCAATAAGTTTGATTTTATGGTCTGGTGTTAATTTTATATTGATTTCCATCGCAACAATCAATATCCTTAATACATAGCAAATTCAATTGTTTTTTCCGTGTGTCCTCGCAAAATTCAGGTCTTGAAGAGGCTGCTCAATCTTCCGGAAGAAGATAACCTGTATGCCGGAAATCGCCTATGCAACCTTTGGAGGGATACAGGGGCTCTTCACCATATCATTGTCAGGGAAATCGAGCGGGCTATGTTTTAGCAGTTATATAACCATGAAGACATGTCTCGGTTTATCAAGGCGGGTGATTCCTTCTTCTTTTGCGGCTTTAACCGCTTCGTCAAAATCTCTATCCGATGGCCCTGAGGAAAATTCCTTGAATTGATATACGTTCCCACAGGGCCTGTACTGGAACATGACATTTACATAGGTGTTTTTTGATATTTTGTTTGCAATAAAGCGCATTACTTCCCTGGTTCCGGCATGCCCGTGCGGCATTACAAGATGCCGAACAAGCAACCCACGCTGTGCAATTCCAGATGCGTCAACAACAAGGTCTCCTACCTGCCTGAACATTTCTGCTAAGGCATTACGGGCAGCCTCAGGATAGTCCTTTGCCTCACATGCTTTACCCGCAATATACGGATCCCAGAATTTGAAATCGGGCATGTAGATATCAATAACGCCGTCAAGAATTTTCAGGGTCTCAACCCTGTCATAACCTCCGGTATTGTAAACAAGGGGGATACAAAGGCCTTTTTCAACTGCTATATCAAGGGCGGAAAGAATCTGCGGCACAACATGTGAAGGAGTAACAAAATTGATATTGTGGCAGCCTGATTTTTGAAGGGCGAGCATTATGCCGGCAAGCTGTTCGTCGGAAACTTCCTCGCCGCAGCCTTCATGGCTTATGTCGTAATTCTGGCAAAAAACACAAAGAAGATTGCAGTGTGTAAAAAATATTGTACCGGAACCATTTTGTCCTACCAGCGGCGCCTCTTCTCCAAAATGGGCATTATAGCTCGATACCATCGCCCTTGAGCCGGTTTTGCAAATCCCGGTTTCGCCCGAAAGCCTGTCAACCTGGCACATCCTAGGGCAAAGGACGCATGAGGCAAGTATTTTGCGTGCCTGTTCCGCCTTTTTCTTCAGCAATCCTTTTTGATAGGTT
>JAUYEO010000067.1 GCA_030689795.1 Desulfobacterales bacterium
GAGATCGTTTTGCTGTCTATGATTTCGCCTTCTGCTATCATTTTAAGAGCTTCATCCATACCTATCTCATGAACATTCAAAATCTCATCCCTGTCGAGATTCTGCACAGCCTTTACAAGACCTGTCGCAAGGTAAAGATGAATACGCTCATCCGAATAACCGGGAACCGGAATTATTTCGGTCAATTTTTCCAGTTTATCTGAACTGTAACCCGTTTCCTCAACCAGTTCCCTTTTCGCGCACTCGATGGGAGATTCTCCGGGGTTTAAAGTGCCGGCCGGTATTTCCCATATGAAGCCTCCTGCCGCATAACGATACTGCTTTATCAATAAAACGGTATTTTTATTCAACATGGGAACCATTGCCGATGCGCCGGGATGTCGTATGATGTCGATAACGGTTGTAACTCCGTTCGGGAGAGTTATATTGTCTAAAGCAAGGGTAAAAACCTTCCCCTCATAAATTGTTTTTGTTTCGTTCAGTTTAGCAGAGGTTCTTCTTCCGTTTTTACGGAAAACATCAATGCCTGTCGTTTTATTAATCTCATTTATTGAAATCCTGCCTTCTCTTATCAAAACCGGGGGCTCCTCCGTAGCATCTATCACTGTCGAGCCTACGCCCCCCTCAAGATCTCCGGCATCAATTATCAGGTCAACACTTTCGGCTATACCAGGATCAATTTCCGAAATCATGCTGCAGCCCCGGTTTCCGGAAAGGTTGGCGCTGGTTCCGGTGACCGGTCCTCCGACGGCTCTCACAAGTGCGGATGCAACCGGATGGCCCGGCTTCCTGACGCCTATTTTACCGCTTCCTGCTGTAAGATTCGCCGGAAGATTCTCATTTGCCTCAAATACGATTGTAATTCCTCCGGGCCAGAAACTTTCCATTATCTTCTGAGCCGCAGGAGGAATATTCCGCACAAGGCAGGAGAGCATCAGGTAACTCTCCGCAAGGACAAGAAGAGGTTTTTCGCTCCGGCGCCCCTTTATTTCAAAGATCCTGCCGACAGCCTCTTCATTGAAAGCATCGGCGGCCAGCCCGTAAAGGCCTTTTGTCGGGAATATGACTATCCCGCCGCTTCTTACAACAGACGCGGCTCTCTGTATAAGTTCCGGTTCAGGCTTTAACGGATCGATTTTTATCGTCTTATCTGAAATCTTCAATTTTTTTCGCATTCTTTTCAACCTGAAGCGCCATCTCCTTCTTGAAGGCGTCAAGCATGCCGGAAAGCGCCGGGTCCGAAATTCCAAGGATCTGCGCCGCAAGTATTCCCGCATTTCTTGCCCCGGGTTTTCCTATCGCAACAGTTGCCACCGGTATTCCGGGAGGCATCTGGACGGTCGAGAGGAGAGAATCAAACCCGGAAAGGCATGAAGAATCAATCGGTACCCCTATCACGGGAAGAGAAGTATGCGCTGCGAGTACACCGGCAAGATGCGCGGCATGGCCCGCCCCGGCAATTATGACTTTTACCCCCCGATCCCTTGCCGTTTTTGCTATTCTTGAAGCTCTTTCAGGGCTCCTGTGCGCCGATGCCACAGTAATACCGAAGGGAATGTCGAATTTCTTTAAAACGGCAACCGCCTCTTCCATGACATCATAATCGGAATCGCTGCCCATCACAATTTCCACTTTAGGAAGAACCGCCTTGCGCATCACCGCCTTTTTGCCGATATCTTTACGGTACAGGACTCCTTCCCATTTTATCATGGAAACAGCCTGGTATGCCTTGTCGATTGCGGCGGTAACGGTATCCCCGAGGGCGGTGACTCCGAGGACGCGGCCCCCGTTTGTGACAACAGAGCCGTTTTTAAACTTTGTGCCTGCATGAAACACGACGACATCCTTTATGCGCGCAGCCTCTTTGAGCCCTTTTATGGGTATCTCTTTCCTGTAGGAGCCCGGATAACCTCCCGATGCCATGACAACACACACAGATGCCCTCTCGTCAATTTCCAGTTTGCACTCATGAAGCCTTTCCTCTATTACAGCCTCCATTACCGGGATAATGTCGTTTTTCATTCTTATCAAAAGAGGCTGCGCTTCAGGATCCCCGAAGCGGCCGTTGAATTCCAGAACCTTTATTCTGTCTCTGTCAATCATCAGCCCGGCGTACAGAACTCCCTTGTAAGGCCTGCCCTCTGCAGCCATAGCCCGGACAACGGGTATCATGATCTCTGCCATGACCCTCTTGTGAATATACCTGTCCACAACCGGAGCAGGTGAATAAGCTCCCATTCCGCCGGTGTTGGGACCTTTGTCATCGTCAAAAACAGGCTTGTGATCCTGTGAAGACGGAAGAGGAAGAACCGTTTTCCCGTCAGTAAAAGCAAGGAAAGACGCCTCCTCGCCGACAAGGCATTCTTCAATTACGACCATCTTTCCGGCATCCCCGTAAGTCCGTTTAACCAGTATGCTGTCAAGGGCGTCGATTGCTTCTTTTTCCGTTGAGCAGACGATTACTCCCTTTCCCGCGGCAAGCCCGTTGGCTTTGACAACCAGAGGAGCGCCTTTCTTCCGGATGTAGGCTTCAGCTTTCCCGTAGTTTGTAAATACCTTCCCTTCGGCAGTCGGAATGCCGTATTTGGTCATTATCGCTTTTGAGAAGGATTTGCTCGATTCTATCTCGGCGGCTCTCATCGAAGCCCCGAAAACCTTCAAGCCCTCTTTTTCAAAGAGGTCCGTTATTCCCATGGAAAGGGGAGCTTCCGGGCCGACAATCGTAAGCCCGATTTTTTCCTTCTTCGCGAACTCAAGGAGCTTTTTTATATCATCCGCCTCGATAGGCACGCACTCGGCAAGATCTGCGATACCGGCATTCCCCGGAGCGCAATAGATTTTTTTCACTCTGGGACTTTGAGCTATTTTCCAGATAAGCGCGTGTTCTCTGCCGCCGCTTCCGACTACCAAAACTTTCATAAAGACCTCCTGTCTGAAGTGGTTCGTGTATTGGGGTGTTATGTGTCAGGTGTTAAGTTTCTTTTCATTTTGTGCCTTTGTGCCTCTGTGCCTTTGCCCCTTGCTCTTCACTGTTTTGCATATTCCCTGATCAACCTGTCCGTAATCTCCTGTTTCCTGCGCTCAAGCTCAACCCTTTCTATGCGGGCGCCCTTAATGCCGCCGTTTAAAGCTATTTCCGAAAGGTAATATTTCCCGTCTGAAGCGACCATGATGTCGATGTGGGCATAAGGGAATTTTCCTCTCTCCATTACAGCCCTGCAAAATCTCTCTTTATCCGCATCGAGGTCAACCGGCCGGCTTGAGCCGCCCGCCGCCATGTTCATCCTGAAATTATCGGGATTATGCCTCGCATATGCTTCCACATAATCTCCTGCCATGATCACGCGAAGATCCGTAAAACCCTCGACATACGGCTGTAATATAAAAGGGTGGGTTGATTCCGACATTGAAACAAAACTGTAAAGCGTCTCTATCGAGTCCCACTTTCTTATCCCGTGCCCGCAATGCATCTGGTCTTCCTTTGTAACCACAGGGCCGTTTCCCTCCCTGTTGTACAAGCTGATCGCATCAAGCAGCTTCTTCCTCCTTGAAATCACCAAAGTATTCGGAAGCATCCACCTGTTCAAAAGAAGAGTCTGAACGACCTTTGAGCCGCTTATGATTTGAGAAAGTGGAGACGGAACACAAAAAACGCCTCTTTCGAGAAGGTCGATTAATAAAAACTGATTCAACTCGCCTGCTGCCGGTTTTCCGACAAATATATCGCCGCGGCCCAACTCATCATACCGGTCCAGCAATTCTTTTGGACTTGTTATTATCAATCATTCACCTGCCAATGCCTTTTTTTTATCCGGCTTCTTACCCCGCCCATCCATGCCGAGCTCTATCAGCGTGTCAAGCAGTCCGCCGAAAGAGATGCCGGCCGTCTTTGCTGCTCTGGGCAAAAGACTTGTGGCGGTCATTCCGGGGATAGTGTTTGTTTCGAGAAGATAAATATCCTTTCCGGCAAGAATCATGTCGGTCCTGCTGTATCCTCTGCAGAAAAGAGCCTTGTGAGCCGTTTTTGCAAATTCCCTCGCTTTAATTTCCAGGGATTCATCTATACGGGCCGGGCAGATCTCTCTGGTTGCCCCGGCGGTATACTTTGCCGTGTAATCAAAAAACTCATAATTTTTATCCGGAATTATTTCAACAATCGGCAAAGCCTCAAGTTTATCGTTTCCTATAACTGCGCCCGTAATCTCGACGCCCTTTATAAAGGCTTCGATCAGAAGAGTATCATCGTAAGAAAATGCCGTCTTTACGGCCTCCATAAAAGATTCCCCCGTTTTTACAATGGAAACCCCGATACTCGAACCGCCGGAAACAGGCTTTATAACAAGCGGCATGCCGAGACGTCTTTCACAGGTTTCAGGGTCAACCGGATCACCTCTTTTAATTACCATATAAGGAGGAACAGGAAGCCCGGATTTCTCGAACAGCAGTTTTGAGGCGAGCTTGTTCATGGCAACGGCGCTTCCAAGAACACCCGAGCCCTGGTAGGGGATATCAAGAAGATCGAGCAAACCCTGAACCGTTCCGTCCTCCCCATACTGCCCGTGAAGTATTATAAGCGCTACATCAATATTCGCAGAATCGGAGACAAGGCGTAAAAGATCCGACCGGGGGTCGTAACGGATAACGTCATATTTTGTCTTATCCAGAGCATCGAAGACCTGGTCTCCGCTCTTTTTGGAGACCTCGCGCTCGGATGATATACCGCCTGAAAGAAGCGCAACAGTGATTTTTTTCATTTCATCCGGTTCCTTTTTATAAGACTTTTGCATAACACCCCGTTAAAAGCCGCTGCTTCTGCCCGAATTTGTCGACCAGTTTTTCGGCATAGAGCTCGGACTCCTCGAACATAACGGGTGTGTTCCGCAAAAGGTTTACTTTCATTATCATATAGTTAAGTTTCTTCAACACCCGATATTTTTCCGCGGTATCTTCCATGCCGGCAAGCAGATCTTCAGTTTTGCGGATCTCTTTTTTAAGCTCGAGCTCAGGGGGAATGTAGTCGGCATTTTTCAATATCTTGTATGCAATGCGAAGATCTTCCGGAACAGAACCTGACTCTTCTATATCAAGGGGTTTTCCGGCCCCCGGCAGGTTCTCGAATTCGCCCCTTCTCTGGGCATCCAGTATTCTTTCTTCAACAATTTTATCGAAACCGGGCAGCATGGCTCAAATCACTCTTAGAGACCTTTGCATAACACCCCCTTTTGCCCGATTACTGCGTCAGGCTCAAATTTCGGCACACAGTGAAGCGATAGCGCTATCCTCGAAATACTTAAATGTATTCCTGTGGTTGAAATTTTCGCCTTCCTTGTACTTGGCCAAAATTGGACGTTCTTCAAAGGTCTCGCTTTGACAGATAATAAATCATTTTTTAATCAAACTGCAAAATTTACCCAAAAATAAAACAAACTTGTTGTTATTACAATCATTATTTTACGGCAGCTTCGTAAAAAATCTTTCTGTGACTGAGGCGGCATCGCTGCATAAAAAAGGCCCCTTGAAAAACAAGGAGCCTTTTATCGGACCAATAATGGTGGCGATGCAGGGATTTGAACCCCGGACACTGCGGATATGAGCCGCATGCTCTGACCAACTGAGCTACATCGCCAAAAATCAGAAGAGGGTATCTACCAGCTCATATTTCTTTAGTCAAGCTGAAATCAATTCCTTTTAGGAGCCGTTACGAAATAACTATTGCATTTCAGACTATTTCGTTACGGCTCCTTATGCCGTTTTTGACATCCAGGTGACTACTTTATTTTTTTATGGCGGCTTGCCCTATTCTTTCATCGAGCTTTCGGCCTCAACGGTAAACTCATCAAGGTCTAAAGAAGGATTTTCAAATATGATCATGAACGGGATTGTACCCCCCGGGTTAACCTTTACATTCGATTTTTTATCGCCGATTCTGTTCTGCAGGCGTTTTTTTGAAACAGCGGGCTCAATGTTCGCAATATCCTGTTCAGAGACTATGTTTCCGCAAAAAACCGTTTCGGTCTTTGAAAGCTTTTTTCCTTTTGCATAGAGTTTCCCGACCACCCTGATATAACTTCTCGGATTCTTGTAATCATTCTTTGCATTGCCCTTGATTACGAAAAGGGTTCCAAACTTCGTATCGACATAATCTCCCTTAATCGAATCGGCTACAGGCGTTATCTTCAGGTTCCCTTTTTCATCAGCCTTTGAACCAAGGAAATCACTAACAAAAGGAATTTCAATACCGAACGGGTTATAAACAACAAAAGCTCCCACTCCCAGCAGTAAAGCTGCAATAATTCCAAGAATTATTATAAATCTGCCGGATGGTTTTTTTATTTTAAGAGGCTTCTTCGCCTTTTTGACTTCTTTTTTATCCTTTTCGTCTTCTTCTGCAACAGCAGCCGCGACTTTCTTCTCTCCCATCTCCCGTGTTTCCTGGAACTTGTCTATCTCGAACCCCTCCAGATGTTTATGCACATCCTCCTGTTCGGGCCCTTCGGAAGAAATTTTAAGTCCCATCTCATCCGATACCAGAGTATCCATAAATCTATCGGCCTGCTCTCCGTCTGAAGAGTCATCCGTTCCAAGCTGTAATTCGAAAACCTCCCCGGCAGGCTCCTTCTCCTGCTCCCCGGTCGTTCCCTCCATCTCAAGCATTTTGTCTACATCTGAAAAATCAAGCTCGGTTATTTCATCCGCATGATCTTCGGCTTCCACGCCCGACGGCTCAAGATCAAATTCAAGTTCCTGCGCCGCATCCTCCCCTTTTTCCCCGCCCGGTTTTTCTCCCACCAGAATATTTTCCAGATCTGAAAAATCAAGCTCCTGGGTATCCTGATAAGCTTCCCCGGCCGGAGTTTCGCCGGCAGCAGCTTCCAGGTCAAGGTCCAGTTCAAGCTCCTCTGCCGCTTTTTCCAGAGAGATATCATCTTCAGGCTCATCTGCGCTGCTTATAATCTCATCCAGATCCGAGAGATCAAGATCGGCAGCCTCTGCCTCTTCAGCTTCACCCTTCCTGCCGGCAGGCGAAAGTTCAGGCTCAAAATCAAAGTCAAGCTCTTCGGCCTCCACCTCCTGCTTTTCAGACGGTTTTGCCGGTTCTCCGGAAACATCCATATCTTCCAGATCCGAAAAATCGAGTTCTTCCACATCTTCTATTTTCGAAAGGATCTCATCCTTTTCAGGCTCAAAATCAAACACCAATTCTTCAGGCTCTTCTTCTACCTCCTCAATGCCGTCATCACCGGATTTATCAAGGGCGGTTTCCAGATCTGAAAGGTCAAACGCTTCACCGTCACCTGGCATGTCTTTGCCGCCTTTCTTCTCCAGCCCCATCTCATCTAGTTTTATCTCACCGGTTTCAAGCATCTTTTCAAGATCTGAAAAATCGATGTTTTCGGTATCGAAAAATCCGGGCTCTTTTCCCTCTTTCACTGCAACAGCCTCTGCCCCGGGTGTTTTTTCCGTATCAAGAAGCTTGTCCAAATCCGAAAAGTCAAGATCTTCTTCACCGGGGGGAGCTCCCCTCCCGGCTTCGGCAGCCGCCACGGACTTCGGAGATTCATCCATATCAAGCTCTTTCTCAAGCTCGGAAAAATCAAAATCCCCGGATTCGGATACTGCAGGCTCTTTTTTACCGCTTTCCGGAACTCCCTTTTCTGCCTGCTCATCATCTGTTCCGAACATCTTGTCCAATTCATCAAATACAAGCTCTTCCGTATCGGGAGTCTTCCCGGCATCGGGAGATTCATCCATCTCAAGGGCTTTCTCGATCTCGGACAATCCAATATCTTCCGTTCCCTTAAAAGCTGGTTTTTCTTCCACAAGCTTCGGAAGCTCTTCAAGTTCCAGGTCTTCATCCATCCCCAGGGCCTTGTCGAGATCATCAAGGTCAAGCTCTTCTTCTTCAGGCTTGTCCCCTTTTTTCCCGGTTCTTCCGATTTCAGCAGCCTTCGAAGGTTCATCCATGTCAAGCGCTTTCTCAAGCTCGGAAAAATCGATATCCCCAACCCCGGGCAAAGCAGGCTCTTCTTTCACGGCTTTCGGCGCTTCCTCCAGTTCCAGTTCTTCATCTGCTTCGAGCATCCTGTCCAGTTCATCAAAATCAATCTCTTCCCCATCAGGAAGAGCTTCCTCTTCACCTGATCCGGGTTCCAACACATCAACCTCTTCCTTAAAATCTTCAGGAATCCCAGGAGTTGAATCAGCTTCAGGAGGATACGCCACGAAAATATTTTTGCAGCGGGAACATCTGACTTTTGAACCCGATTTTTTTATTCCGCTGTCCTCCATTGTGAAACTGGTATTACATTCCGTACAGGTAACTAACATA
>JAUYEO010000068.1 GCA_030689795.1 Desulfobacterales bacterium
AAAGTAAAAAGCTACTTATGCAAGGCGCGCGAATCTTGTGGAATGAAGCGTACTTTTTGGTACGCTGCAATGACGAAAGATGAAGCGCAACACAGCAGAATGACTTTTTACGAAGCCGTCATCTTTCTTGACTTGGAAAACACTTAAGTATATGAAAAGTCCATCTCCGAAAGCAAACAAATGGGAAGATCATTATTCCCGCCTGGCAAGAAAGGAAAATTTTCCCGCAAGGTCGGTTTACAAGTTACAGGAGATTCAGAAGAAGTTCAGGCTTATAAAAAAGGGAGACAAGGTTCTTGATCTCGGATGCTCCCCCGGTTCATGGACTTTATACGCTTCGGATCTGGCCGGTGAAAAAGGGACGATTACAGGAATCGATCTCAAAAAGGTTGAAATTAAGATGCCGTCCAATGTCAGGATTTATAACTGCGACATCCTTGAAATTGATGATGAACTGCTCTCTTCAATAGGAAGAGATTTTAATGTTGTAATAAGCGATATGGCGCCTTCCACCTCGGGAAACAAGGCTTCGGATGCGGTAAGATCATTTGATTTATGCGTTGCAGCTTTTAACATCGCAAAGACGCTTCTTGTGCCCGGAGGTTCATTTTTGTGCAAAATTTTTCAGGGTGAGGATTTTAAGAAATTTTCAGAAATGGTCAGGGCTGCATTTAACACTCAGAAAATTTTCAAACCTCAAAGCAGCAGGAAAGCCAGCAGAGAGATATATATAGTTGGATTAGGATTCAAGGATTCGAGGGTTCGAGGATTCGAGTGACAGCAACAGCCCATGTAGCTATATTGGTATTAATAGTCTTTCAGTACTTATAAGAGGTATTAGGAGGTTATTATGTCAGGTCACAGCAAGTGGTCTTCCATAAAGCATAAAAAGGGTGCGGCAGATGCAAAGCGCGGCAAGATATTCACCAAGCTCATAAAGGAAATTACGGTTGCAGCAAGAATGGGAGGCGGAGGAGATCAGACATCGAACCCGAGGCTCAGGGCGGCGGTGCTTGCGGCAAAAGCCGAAAACATGCCGAAGGATAACATCGAAAGGGCCATAAAAAAAGGAACGGGCGAGCTTGAAGGGGTCAGCTACGAAGAAATTACTTACGAAGGATACGGGCCCGGAGGAGCGGCGGTTCTCGTGGAATCCTTAACGGACAACAAAAACAGGACTGTTGCCGATATACGCCATATTTTCAGCAAAAGCGGGGGAAACCTCGGTGAAAACGGGTGCGTTGCATGGATGTTCAGCAAGAAAGGCTATATTACGGTATCAAAAGAGAATGCAGATGAAGAGGCCCTGATGGAGATTGCTCTTGAAGCGGGAGCGGAAGATGTCAGGGAGGACGACGGAGTTTTTGAAATAATTACGGGTACAAACGACTTTGAATCGGTGAAATCCGCACTGGAGAAGGCTTCAATCCCATCCCTCGAGGCGGAAATAACCATGCTTCCCCAGAATACGACTAATCTGGAAGGAAAAGACGCGGAAAAAATGATCAAGCTTATGGAAACCATTGAAGACTGCGATGATGTCCAGAAGGTTTACACAAACGCCGATATTCCGGAAGATATGGCCGGATAAGAACAAAATCTTTTCCTGTTCAGGAAGTTTTGGAAGAAATTAAGGATTCATTCTGCGAGAGCATTGCAGAACCTCATCATTTTTCCCAACAATCTCAAATCCGTTCGTTGTTAATTCCAGATGGTTCATCAAGGTTTTTAGAAAGGATTAACAGGATGGGCCGGTAAAAGTGGAAATCGACAACTCAATCACCAGAGCGGCAGCAGAATGGAATCTGCGGGTAACAAATATCCGCAGAGATATTCAGATTGCGGGGAGCCCGGAACGCTGTGAATTAAGATTTGTCATAGAATGCGATGACAAAGCAACTTATCTCCTTGAAAGTGTTTTCGACACTGACATTTATAATAAGTTAAAAATAATATCCTGCCTCAATTATCTTTCCGGCAAGGGGCTCCCTGCTGTAAATTCATATGTTTGTGATAACAAAAACGAATATATCGTCGATTGTGACGACCGGTTCTGGCAGCTTTCTCCTTATGTTGAAGGGGCGGCTTTGTGCCGGCCGGAATATGTATTTGACAAATGGCGCGGCGGAGTGATGGCCGATTTCCTGATTGAATTGAGAAAGAAGTCGAAAGAGATTCCCTGCTTTAACAGTCTCACTCCGTTTTCAGTAAAGGATTATATTTATAAACTCATATCTCAGATAAAAGCACACGATCCGGATGTACTCAGCAGAATCCGACCGGTAATAAGTTTTCTTGAAAACCGGTTTATGAAAATTCATGACAGCCTGCCCGTTTCGTTCTGTCACGGCGATTTTCATCCGCTGAACATAATATGGTCGAAAGATTCAATCAGGGCTGTAATAGACTGGGAGTTTATGGGAATCAAACCCCGGATATATGATGCGGCAAACATGGTAGGATGTATCGGCATAGAAGACCCCGAAGGACTGACCGGAGGGATGGCTTGTGATTTTATTGCAGCGTTGAAAGAAACCGGACTGATATCCGGCATAAGCCGGGAACTTTTTCCCGAATTTGTCATTGCCTTGCGCTTTGCCTGGCTTTCAGAATGGCTCCGGCATAAAGACCGCGAAATGATCGAACTTGAAACCGTGTATATGAATCTGCTCACTGATAATTCAGATATGCTGGAAAATGCCTGGAAATTATAACGCCCAATTCACAGGCGCCTGCTTTTTGGCGTCCTGTGCAATTTGATGTTCGGTTTGTCTTATTCAAATTCTTCAAAAAATCGGTAGTCAACCGCGTAAGTTTTTATGGATTTCAAACCAAGCTCTAAAAGTTCAAACATTTCTATGAGTTTTTCACCATCAATAAGTTCGATAGGAGGCACACCATCACGCCTTGCTTCCTTTTTTGCATCAATTGTAAATGACCCCGTCGTGAGAATAATACCCTTATCGGCTCGCCCCATCATGGCACCCCTAAAATCGCGAAGTTGTGATGCTGTGACATTACCCTGATATCTTTTACACTGGAAGAGAATATTGAAACTTACAAATGGATTTACTTGTAAAATGCCATGGCCATCAATTCCACCATCACCGCTTTTCCCTGTTACGTTGACTTGAGCGAAACCAGATTCCCGAAGAAGCCTTTGGCAGGCAGATTCTTTCAAAGCCTGATGGAGGAAGTGCTTTTATAATATTTAAAAGTTCCTCTTTATAATCAACCGGTTCCTCTAATTTAATATTTTCAGTATCATCATCTGATTTCGATTCAGTTGGCTCACAAATCTCTTGTTTGTGGTCACTTATGCCCATCCATTGCCGACGGGTTTGATAAAGAACGACCAAATCATCTTTCGACAAATCAGTATTGAGACCTTTTTCAGTTAGGCTCCATACACCTCGTTGGGAAGAATCGATAAATCCTATTTTTACAAGGACCATCCTGGCCCAATGAATCTGGTTCTTTATTCTTGATTGACCACTTTGGAGAAGATCTTCGAGCTCATGATCAGAAATACTTAATTTTTCAATTACCAAATCCGTGACTTCTTGATGATCTTCCGGATCCTCCCAGTGATTTGAGTACTTGAATGATAGGATTAATATATTGAAAGTGCTGAGGTAGATTTTGATTTGCCATTTCTGTTCCTTTTAAACCGAACATTATCAAATAAAGTAATTGCATATTAGACAGATGAGCCAATTGCAAAAGTCCCTCTCCCCTCCCTTGATGGGAGGGGATTAAGGGGAGGGTGAAAGAATAACTCATTGATAACTCTAATCTTTTACCCATCACCCTAACCCTCTCCCGCAAGTGGAGAGGGGGTTTTCGAGAGTTTTGCAATTGGCTCAGATTATTATGTTTTTTCGCCTTATTTTTTATAAAGGAGGAAAAACACAATTACGATTAAAACAAACAACAAAATATAACAGCAAAACCGATAACCACTTAATTTTTATTATTTAAAGTATCAGAAAAGAAAATTATGCGCCGATGCTGATGAATCAACACGGTATAAATTTAAGGGTATTTTACGGGTAAAAAACATATGCATATATGTAATGCGCCCGGCAGGACGCATGAGAATTCTGATTTTTATCTCTTCCCCCGCTCTTTGCCTTCTAAGTTTTTTTTCATATATCCGGGAAGATTCGTGATAATAGACTTGGCGCCCAGCCGCTTGAACCTTTGTGCCGTTTCAGGATCATCGACAGTCCACACATGGTATTCAAAGCCTTCGCTTTGTATCGCCTTGATGAAAGAGTCGTCAATAAGCTTGTAAGTTGAGCTGAATCCGTCTGCTCCTGTTTGTCTTAGAACATCGATCACGCCGTTTAAAGAAGGCTCTGTTTTGTCCGAGAATTTATCTTTCTTAAAATCCGATAACCAGAATGCTTTTATACCCGGATCTTTGTTCTTAAAATTACGTATGACATCCTTATCAAAAGAGATCACAATGACCTGATTCTTTTTCAATCCCGATTTGGCCAGTTCCTCAAACAACCTTGGCAGGATTTCCGATCCGCTTTTGATTTCCATATATATTTTTTTGCCATCAGGAATGGTTGCAAACACTTCTGAAATTGTCGGAATTAAAGTTCCCTTCCATTTTTTTCCAAACCACGCCCCCACATCCAGCTTTCGCAATTCCTCCAGTGTTGTATCTTCAACAACCTTTTTCACGCCGGCGACTCTCTTTGTGTCTTTGTCATGTATGCAAACAATCGCCCCGTCTTTTGTAAGATGAAAATCACCCTCAATCGCGTCAGCACCCTGCTCCCATGCAAGCTTAAAGGCCGGTATCGTATTCTCCGGTGCCTGCTTTGAAGCACCTCTGTGTGCGACTATGACAGTATTTGGCACATCAACGGATTCTGAATCCTTAACATTCATTCCAGTCAATCCTTCCTGTAAAGTCAGTAAGTAAAAAAGCACCGCCGGTAAAACCATTTTCCAGTCGATTATCCGCATATTCATATTTCGCTAAAAACTTATCTGAGGATTTACAGGATTTGACGGATCAACTGCATCCCGTTAATCCTGTCTAAAAACCTTGGTGAATCAATGGGTTGTGTCGAGGACACTTGCAGCAACTGTTTACCCACACAAAACAGCGAAGAGCTCTTATATTTTAAAAAAAGCCTCATCAAATTCGGATTTCCCGTCATACCGGCTCATAAAGAAGCCGGGAAGCTGATCTATGTTTTCAAATAACGCAGGATCAACCATGATGCCTGCCTTATGGAGAGCCTTCACGATCGATTCCGGGTTGGGGGGGCAGCCCTTGATTGCTATCATCTCCTTGATATCAGGATTCTCCTTGTTGGCCTGGTACATGCATTTTCCCAGAAGAATTGTCTTTTTCTTGCCGGGAGTCGGTTTCATACTTTTTCCTGTCAGGACCTCAATGCTGTTCCACGGCTCCCCTTTCCAGGCATACCTGATGGCAGACAGTATTAACCCGTTTACGCCTGAACAATAAGTACACATGGACAGATCATACTTGCGGTAGGATACTCCCCTGATTCCCATCTTTGCAAGAGGAAGAGGCAAAGACCCGTCACCGGTTTCACTGTATTGAAAATCATATTCATGCCGGGAGGCAACAGATTCAATTTTCTCTCCGACCACTTCAATATCTGAAAGATCACAGGGCCTCTTTCTGTTCTTTGCAGCATTCAAAAGATGCGGAACCCCGGAACCGTCGTATCCGAGAATTTTAGCGCCGGCAAGATCGGCGGACAGCACATCGGAAGATGCCACCAAAAGATTGCTTCTGCGGATGCGTCCGTCGAAGCTTGGCCCCCGTTCATTGGTATAAATTCCATCTAGGAGAGTCAACATGGGAGGCATTTTATCGGCAAGTCTTGCCACCATAAAATTCAAGTCTTTTTCGGTGTCGGCACTGTGGCAAAGTTTGCGGGATTTAATGTCGATCATGCCTTTAAGATTTTTAATGCCCAAGCTTACAACTGTTTGATTGTGAGATTTCATAACAGGAATATCAACCACAAAATCGCTGTGCATTATGTCGGTATTAAATGAAAGAGTAATTCCATCCCCAAGATCAACCTTTTCGAAGGGTCTTTCAAAAACATTAATATACTTAACACCATACCTTTTTTTTAATTCTCTATATCCCAGGCTTTCAAAGGCATGAGCAGGGGTTGCCATATCCTTCGGGGCCATAGTGACTGTCCCTTCTCCGATAGTTATATCGTCAATGCCCCCTTCTTTTAAAAGCACAACCATGTCTTCGATGACCCTGGAAGTCGTTATTACGCCCCATTTGGGGAAATTTACAGTACGTGTCCAGAAGACAATATTCGGTTTTATGAAAACCTTTGCCCTTGAAGGAAGATGATCAAGGCCATGTGAAAGCTCAACGGCTTTCCTCACGGATTCATATGGTTTTTCATATTTTACAACAGCCACTACCGATTTTTTCATATAATCATTCTCCTCTGATATTTACTCAACAATTCAAATCTGATGAACTCGTAAAAAGTCAGTTTTTGCCACTAAGACACAAAGGCACGAAGAAATGTCTATTGAAAACATTCAGGTTTTTCTTTGTGTCCCCCGTGATCTTTGTGTGAGAATTATTTTTTACGGGTCCGTCTTTTTCCCATATTCTTCGATAAAAACCGGAATGAATTTGTTGAGATCTTCAACCACACAAACATCCGATTCATTGAAAATCGCCGCACCGGGATCTTTATTTATTGAAACAATGAATCCGGAACCCCGCATTCCGGCCAGATGCTGCGAAGCGCCTGAAATGCCGCAAGCCATGTAGAGCTCCGGCGCCGCCTGAGCTCCGGTCAACCCTACCTGCTGCCTGTATTCAAGCCATCCCCTGTCGATCAGTATTCTGGAGCCGCCGACAGCAGAACCCGGAAAAATATCGGCAAGCCTGTATATCAGATCAAGATTTTCCTTTGCCCCTATTCCATTCCCTGCCGAGACAATCACTTTGGCTTCGGAAATGGAAGAATCCTGGAATTTACAGCGCCTGATCCCTTTTGCCAGGGTAAATTTCGGAGCACATTCAACTCTTCTTGTTTCCACTCTTCCGGGACTTGCGTTATCCGGTTTATACGGCTCAAATATGCCCGGTTGAACTGTTATAATCACAGGTTCGGAATCGGCGGTTATATGAGCATTTATTTTCCCATAAAACATCTGCCTCCTGAAGCATATCTTTCCTCCTGCTTCACTCAGACCTTCAACACCTGTAATGCATGCAGCCTTCATCCGGACCGCAAGGCCGGAAGCAAAATCAAGTCCGCATGGTGTATGCCCGATAATAATAAAAGAAGGGGGAAATTCCTCCGCAAGATTGTTTATGACCGTCTTGTATATTTCAGCATTATACAATGCAAGCTCATTTATTTCTATTGCGACGGCGTCCAATCCTGTTGTGTGTGTGATTTCAAAAGAAAGTTTTTCCGGTTCCCTGCCCAGGATAATAACCTTGATTTCGGCAGGGCAAATCTTTTTAATTTTATCGGCACAGGCAGCAAGCTCAAAAACAACGGATTTTACCTTGTTTTCATGATGTTCAGCAATAATAAATATTAACTTCTGGTCAGGTTTCCGCATTCGCCACCTTCAGGTAATAAAGGCTTTTTGACTCAATATCCGGATAAGCTTTGCCGCTTTTTCCTGCACAGATCCTGAAAGAACATATCCGTCTCTTCTCTTTTCAGGAATTGTTATCCGTGAATTTATTTGTTTCGGGTCAGTTTTGCCAATCAGATCTGAATTGATTGTCCTTATTTCGGCCCTGTTTGCCCGGAGCACATTTGAAAGTGACGGATAACGCGGTTTGTTGATGCCCCCCTGAATTGTAAGGAGAGCCGGAAGAGTCAGTTCAAAAGATTCAATCAGACCCCCATCCATTTCTCTTTCAACGTAAATGCTTTTTTGATCAGGCGATATCTCCTGTTTAACAACAAATGATACGCATGGCATTCCCGTCATTTCCGCGGCAAGGGGGCCGACCTGGCCCTGCATATAATCTTCCGACATGGCGCCTGTAAAAATAAGGTCGTAAATATTTTCTTTTATGTAAGACGCAATACAGGCTGCGGTTACAAAAGGGCTGATATATCCATCGGCATCGCAGAAAATATGAATTCCTGCATCCGCCCCCATTCCAAGAGCCCTTCTTATGATATCCTTTGAGTTTTCAGGTCCTACGGAAAGAACATCGAGTCCAACAGATTTATTGCTGTCTCTTATGGAGAGCGCTTCTTCAAGCGCAGATTCATCAAAGCGATTCATCTTGTAAGAAAGCGGCTCCTTGTATATCCACTTCTGCGAATCATCGATGATAAATGAACTGTCTGATTCGGGAACCTGTTTAACGCAGACAAGTAATTTCATTTCAAAAAGATTCCGATGTCATCATCCGTTTGCTTCCAGTCCTTCTTCGTGACCTTCGTGGTGAAAATTCGGACTTTTCACGAAGCCGTAATTATTGATAATCGTAATTTATAAAAATACCCTTGTCAAGAAAAACGAACGCTTGCTCGTTTTTTCTTGACATCCCCTGAAACCGCATAGTAGCTTTTATATAAAATAACCGGGGAAAATCCGCAATCCGGAGAGGATTTTTTAAAACATGGGTGAAATTTACTTTGTAAGACACGGACAGGCATCGTTCGGAGAGAAAGACTATGATCGCCTTTCACCGACCGGCATAAGGCAGGCTAAACTCCTCGCGCAGCATATGGTTCGGACCGGGCAATCTTTTGACGCTGTTTACTGCGGAACGTTGCTGCGGCAAAGAAACACTGCAAAGGAATTGATCGATTCCTTCTCGGAACGCGGCATTGATATTCCGGAATTGTCCATATCAGGTGATTTTGACGAGGTTGATTCACTGGCTGTCTGGACCGCCCAGATCCCGATGATGCTCGGGGAAAATCCCGCTCTCTCCGCCGACCTTGAAAGAGTTTACAGCGACAAAAAAACTTTTCAGAGAATTTTTGAACAGGTAATGTACAGATGTGTATCCGGGAATTTCGATAAACCCGGGGTTCCGTCATGGTCTGATTTTAAAAAACGCGTGAGAAGCGGAATATGCAAGATTATGGAAACATACGGATCGGGACGGAAAATAATAATATTTACTTCCGGCGGTCCGATTTCAGCCGCAGTTCAGCATGCACTCGGGCTTACCGACAGCAAAGCAATCGAAATATCCTGGCAGATAATGAATGCTTCGGTTACAAGATTCAAATACAATTCAAGGGGCATGATGCTTTCGGTTTTCAATGATATTACGCATATGGAGATGGAAAAAGACAAAGATCTGATAACCTATCGCTGACAAGTGATATTACGCTACCATATTTATAAAAGGAGTTTTTTTATGGACTTTGAAGTATCCGACAAAATGAAAACAATTATCATGATGATAGGTGAATTTGTTGATAAAGAACTCATCCCGATGGAACAGGATTTTCTTTCAAAACCTTTAAAAAGTCTGATTTCCGAAATAGAAAAAAAACGAGAGCTTGTAAAGCAGATGGAGCTCTGGGCTCCCAATCATCCGAAAGAATACGGCGGAATGGGGCTTGATCTTGTCGAACACGCCCTTGTTTCAGAAGCCCTCGGCCGTTCGCCTCTGGGCCATTTTGTTTTCGGATGCCAGGCTCCGGATGCAGGCAATATCGAGATACTGAACATGTTCGGGACCAAAGAACAAAAGGAAAAATATCTGCGCCCTCTTATTGAAGGAAAAATACGAAGCTGCTTTTCAATGACCGAGGTTGACATGCCGGGATCAAATCCTGTCATGCTCCAGACCACAGCGGTGAAAGAGCAGAATGATTATGTCTTAAACGGGCAGAAATGGTACACATCGTCAGCGGACGGGGCCGAATTTGCCATAGTCATGGCCGTAACCAATCCTGAAGCTCCGCCATATTTGCGCGCAAGCATGATTATTGTTCCGACCAATACTCCCGGCTTCAATCTTGTCCGTAATATTTCCGTAATGGGACATGCCGGTGAAGGCTATTTCAGTCACGCTGAAATATTATACCAGTCCTGCCGCGTACCGCAGACAAACCTCCTGGGATCTGAAGGTCATGGATTTGTAATAGCCCAGGAACGGCTTGGTCCCGGACGCATTCATCACTGCATGCGCTGGATCGGAATCTGCAACAGGGTTTTTGACCTTATGTGCTCCCGCGCCGTTAAAAGAGAGATATCCTCCGGGAAAACCCTTTCGACAAAACAGATCATTCAGTCATGGATAGCGGAATCCGCAGCAGAAATACAGGCCGCACGTCTGATGGTTTTGCATGCCGCATGGATGATCGAAAAGGTCGGGGCAAGCTCGGCCAGAAAGGAAATATCTCTTATAAAATTCATGGTCGCAGGAGTCATGCAAAAAGTTATCGACAGGGCACTGCAGGTACACGGTGGTCTGGGCATGACCGACGACACCATTATTTCTTTCTTCTACCGCCACGAAAGGGCGGCAAGAATCTATGATGGCGCAGATGAAGTTCACAAAATATCGGTCGCAAAACGGATTCTTAAAGAATACGAAGGGAAACAGATTAAATAATAAATGATCAGGCCGGATATGTGTAAAACATGAATTATCTGAAATTTAAAAAATCGGTATCAAATTACGCGAAAGATTTTTTCAACGAAGATTTTTTTGAAAACCGCAAAAATATACGGATAAAGAAAGAGAGCACTGTTGCAAAAAATCTTGAGAAAATTTTTGATGCAACCCTTAAGATAAGCAATAAAAAAGGCTTTCAGGCAATGACCATGCGTGATTTAAGCAGGGAAGCCGGGCTCAGCATGGGAGCGCTCTACTCCTATTTTTCCAGCAAGGAAGATCTGCTGAAAATGCTTCAGAGTCAGAGAAGGTCTGTAACAAAAAGAATCCTGGAAGAATACATTAACCATGAAACAGGCATTGCGGATAAACTTCGCACCGCGATAAGAATACACCTGTATCTGAGCGAAGCCATGCAGCCGTGGTTCTATTTTTCATATATGGAAACCAAAAATATTTCCGGCCCGGAACAGGCAAAAGCGATTGAAAGCGAGCTTTATACGGAAAAGATATTCGAAAATATATTAAAAGATGGCGAAAAATCGGGAGTATTTCTCCACAGAAATCATCAGCTCACAGCAAGCGTCACCAAGGCGATGCTTCAGGACTGGTATCTGAAGCGCTGGAAATACGCTAAAAGAAATGTTTCCGTCGAGCAATACGCGAAATATCTGATAAGCATAATAGAAACTTTTTGTCTTTCATCCGAACATGAAAACGGGCGTAAAAAATCAAGGAGAGAGCTTTGAAATAGCTGGTACAGGTAATGGGTTCTGCCGTTTTGCAAGAAGGAGACTCGGACTCCGTCAACGGCAGCAGATTCGCTCCCATTAAACCTGAACAGCCCCAGTGGAAATGCGCCCACGAAGCTGTTCTTTCGTCTCTGCCTGTTTCTCTTTATTGACAATCAGGGGGCGTTGTTATGTTTCGTAAAAATTTCTTGCAAAATGGCAGAACCCATTACCTGTGCCAGCGTCGAAGGGCATATTCTGTAAGGGTCTCAAGGAGTAAAAATGGATCACATTGATGGCGCAACAACCATCAGAAAGGGTGAAGAACTTGATGTTGCCCGGATCGAAGAGTTTATTAAAGACTCCGTTCCGGGTTTAAACGGTTCTCTTATAATAAATCAGTTTCCGAAAGGGCACTCTAATCTTACTTATCTTCTTTCAATAGGAGAAAAAGAGTTTGTTCTCAGGCGGCCCCCTTTCGGAAGAAAAGCCAAATCGGCGCATGACATGAGCAGGGAATACAGGATTTTAAAAGCTCTCAGGCCCGTATATTCTTATTGCCCGGAACCTTTCACCTATTCGGAAGATGAAACCATAATGGGCTGCCCTTTTTATATAATGCAGAGAATACGGGGCATTATATTGCGCCGTGATTTTCCGCAAGGCATGACTATTACTCCTTCTAAGACAAAAGAACTGTATCAGAAGGTATTGAAGGTTCAGTACGAACTTCATACGATTGATTACAGGAAAATAGGACTTGAGAATATCGGAAAGCCGAACGGCTATGTTAAGCGGCAGGTAGCCGGCTGGTGTGAACGTTACAAAGCAGCGCTTACAGCGGATGCTCCGGATGCCGTAAAGGTAATGGACTGGCTCACAGAGCATATGCCCCCGGATTCAATAAATACCGGGCTTGTACATAATGATTTCAAGCTTGACAACGTAGTGCTTGATGAATCGGATCCGATTAATATTGTCGGCGTGCTCGACTGGGAAATGGCCACAATAGGAGACCCTTTAATGGATCTGGGGAGTTCTCTTGCATACTGGATTCAAAGCGACGATCATCCTGACATGCAGGCGATACGGATGATGCCGACAAACACCGAAGGAGCGCCGACAAGGGAAGAGCTTATCGGACTTTACTCAGAACTGTCAGGGCGTAAAATCGATAATTTTGATTTTTATTACTGCTTCGGCCTGTTCAGGCTTGCCGCCATAGCTCAGCAGATTTACTACCGCTACTATCACGGTCAGACAAAGGACGAACGGTTTAAAACCATGATAATCGGAGTGCATGTTCTCGAGAACGCCGCCCGCCGCATTGTTGACAAATATGGTTCACAGATCAATTAAAAGCCCGGCTGGATCACAACCGTCGCATCAACGGCGACGAGACTGTTTTTCCCGGCGATCAGTGGATTGACATCTATCTCTTTGATCTGCGGATTGCCGCATCCGAGAGCTCCGAGACAAACTATTATTTTTGCAAGGATTTCCCTGTCGACCGGCGGATATCCACGGAACCCGTTTAAGAGTTTCTGCGATTTAAGCCGCCCTATCATCGAAAGCGCTTCTCCATGGCTTACGGGCGCGACTGCAAATACGGTGTCTTTCAATATCTCGGTAAAAATCCCCCCAAGTCCCAGCATGACACAAGGCCCGAACTGCGGGTCCCTGACCATGCCGGCAATAAGCTCTAAACCGCCTTCCATCTGCTTCTGAACAAGAATGTTTCCTTTTCCGGCCATTTTCATATTCAACTCGCCGAAAATCTTCTTTATCTCTTCTCCGGAAGAGACACCAAGCAGCACAAGACCCGATTCCGTCTTATGTATCTCACCAGGCAAAACGCCTTTCATTACGACTGGAAAACCAAGTGAGCGGGCCGTATTGAGGGCATCTTCCGCAGAAACTGCGATTTTCTCTTCAACTACGGGAATCGAATATCCGGCAAGAATCTTTTTCGAGATATGCTCATCAAGGGCGCCTTTACTATTCTCAAGCTCCGCCTTAAAGTTTTCAGAAATTGCAAATCCTGACGCATAAGACGGAAGATCGCTTTTTTCAGGTTTTTCCCGTTCAAACACGGCAGCCATGCATTCAACAGCCCTGTAAAGTTCCCGGTACACAGGAACTCCAAGATTTTGAGTGTTTGTCTGAAATTTTCTTGCCTTTTCAGCCTCCCCCATAAGCCAGCAAAACATTGGTTTATTGGATTTACGTGCGATTTCAACAAGAGAAGAGATATCAAAGTTGAGCGCAAACCCTCCGGCATAATAGTGCAGGAATATCACATCGACATTCGGATCATCACAAACAGCCTTTATGGCTTCGCCATATGCCATTTCCGAACCACCTCGTTCAATGGCCGGCCAGAGATCAATTGGATTTGCTACCGGCATCCATTCAGGATAAATTTTTTCAAGCGCATCCTTTGTTGACTGTGAAAGTTCGGCAATAGAAAGAGTGGTTTTATCAATAAAATCTGAAGACACGATTCCTGCTCCGCCACTGTATGTCAGAATCGCAACACCTCCCGTAACCTTGGGTGGTATTTCAGGATACATCGCAAGAGATCTGCACAGGTCCAGCATCTGTTTAAAATCAACAGCCTCAACAACGCCTGCCTGAGCCAGAGCGCCGCTGATTACAGCGCTGTTTCCGGCAAGGCTTGCCGTATGGCTCATTGCTGCTGCTGCTCCTTTTACGCTTTTTCCGCCTTTAAGAACAACGATTGGTTTCCGGGAGCTCCGGCATATCTCCAGAAAACGCCGGCCGTTTGCAAAAGACTCCAGATATAATCCCACAACAGCAGTTTCTGGATCTCCCAGCAGGTATTCCAGAAGCTCACATTCATCAACATCCACTTTGTTTCCTATTGAACAGACTTTACTGATACCCATGACGCCATGAGACATCGTGTCAATAATAAAACCTGCCGAAAGCATACCGCTCTGGACAATAAGAGATACATTCCCCCTGATAAATTCATAGTCCCATAGCGTAGGAGAGACAAAAGAAAAAACCTTCTTTGAAATAAAATCAACCAGCCCCATGCAGTTTGGCCCCCAGAGCCGGATTCCTGTCTCATCGCATATCTGCTTTAATTCGCTTTGAATTGATTGTCCTCTTGCTCCTGCTTCGGCAAAACCTCCGGATTCAATCATGACTCCCGGAATCTTTCTTTGAAAACACTCCCGTATTACACCCGGCACAAGTTTTGCCGGAACAAAAACAATAGCAAGATCAACGGGGTCAGGCACGACCGCAACCGAGGGATAACATTTCAGGCCTTCTATCTCCGGATAAGCCGGGTTGACAGGATAAATCTTTCCTTTGTATCCCTTTATCAGGTTTTTCAGTATGGAGTTTCCTCCTTTATATGGATTGGCGCTTGCTCCAATCAGTGCAATTCCCTTAGGTTTGAAAAAAAATTCCATCAATACTTCCTTTCAGTACTTATCTCCGCCTCAGTCGGATTCGTGTTGAAAGCCGGACTTTTTATGAAGCCGTCAACTTTGTCAAGCTAAAACGATCAATCGTTCGCTTTAGCTTGACAATCTTTCCTTATCTCCCATATCTTAAGTCACAATAAATATCATCAGCAAAAACCTTGATGGTTTGAAAAAAGCCGTAAAAGCATAATATTTTTATAAAACCACGAAGAGCACGAAGCTGAAAATATTATATAACTTATTATCCTTCGTGCCCTTCGTGGTAAAAAAATGGACTTTTTACTAGATCGTCAACCTTTACAATACCGGAGATTCTATATGCGGATTTACGCTGTAGCCGATATTCATGGCCGTAAAAACAGGGTATCTTCGATACTTGATACTGTTTCAAATTTAAAACCGGATATGCTTGTTTTTGCAGGTGACATAAATTCGTTGTTTAGCCCTTCAAATATCATGCCTTATTTTAATAATGCCCATTTGCCGGTTCTTGTGGTTCGCGGCAATACAGATTCAAAAAAAATTGTGAATCTTCCCCCTGTTTCCTCAAATATTTCATTTTTGCACTTTTCAGAAATTGTTATTAACGGATTCTCTTTCACAGGCGTTAGCGGAACAATCCCGGTGCCATTTTCATCCCGTATTCAATTTCGTGAAAAGCAGACAACTAAAAAACTTGAACCGCTGGTGAGAAAAGATACGATTCTTATAGCCCATCCGCCTCCTTTTGGAACTCTTGATAAAGTTCTCGGCAAGTTTCATGCGGGATGCAAAAGCCTTCGGGAAATAGTTTCAAGGTGCCAGCCACAACTGCTTATTTGCGGTCATATCCATGAAATGCCGGGAAGCGCCTTTTTAGGAAAGACGCTTGTGGTAAACTGCAGTATTGGAATGAAAGGTAAAGGCGCTCTGATTGAGCTCAATAATAACAGATCACCTGTAGTTGAAATGCTGTAAAATGATTATAAGCGCAAGCCGCAGAACCGACATTCCGGCGTTTTACACCGAATGGTTTATGAACAGAATCAGAGCGGGATATTGCCTTGTTCCAAATCCATTCAATCCTGATCAGA
>JAUYEO010000076.1 GCA_030689795.1 Desulfobacterales bacterium
AAAATCGGTTAAAGATTATACCGAAGCCATTGGAAAGATTAAAAAAGGTGAGACCTTTAAAATTTTTCTTTGGAGATCGAAGGTCGGATTTATAATTGCCAAGCTGACGAAGTGAATAGAAGGGTCAAAGGCACAGAGGCACAAAGGCACGGAAAAGCAAGAGGCAAAGGGTCAGAGGCACAAAGCACAAAGCGGGAAAAAACGTGAGGGGTGAGAACGTCGAACATCGAACTTCGAAGTACGATGTTCGAACGACGATCAACGAACCAGAAACCCCGCCACAAAGAAGGCGGGCCTTCGGCAGAAACCAGAAACTAAGAGTGGCACATAGGCACCCAGAAAAGAATTGTTATTTGCAAATACTTTCGCCTGCAAAGATAAACCTGTTTTTGCATGTTTCGGGGAAAAGGCCGGATGGATACCATGATATAGTATCTTTAATGTGCTGTGTAAGCCTGTATGATGTAATATCTTTTGATTTTGGCGGAGGCATTACATCTGTTACATGCACCGATCCTGAAATTCCCTGTGATGAAAGGAACCATGCCCTGAAGGCTGCGTATCTTTTTCTCGGGAAATTCAGGAAAGATGAAGCAATAAGGATACATATTGAAAAAAGAATTCCGGCAGGGGCAGGGCTTGGTGGAGGCAGCAGCAATGCCGCCGCTGTTTTATCGTGTTTAAACAGATATTTCGGCAATCCTTTTTCTGTTGAAGAGATCATGGCAATGGGGCTTGAGATCGGGGCTGATGTCCCGTTTTTTTTGTTTAAAAAACCTGCTTTAGCAACCGGAATAGGTGAAAAGCTGAAAGAATATCCTCTGAAACTGCCTTATAAGATTCTGATTGTCTATCCGGGATTTGGTGTGTTGACGAAGAAGGTATATAATAATCTGAATTTGAGATTGACAAATTGCAAAAATAAACTTAGAAAGCTTGCTTCTGTACAGGAATTTGATGCAAAGCTTCTTTGCAATGATCTCGAATCCGCTGCTGTTTCAAAATATCCTGAAATAAATGAGGTTAAAGAAGCCATTTTGAAACAGGGGGCCTCAGGGGTTCTTATGTCCGGAAGCGGGTCGTCTGTATTTGGCCTTTTTTCTGATAATGACAGAGCAATAAAAGCGGGCAACGCCATTTCGCATAACTTCAGGTGGCGTGTTTTTGTTGTTGATGCAATATGTTGAGAAAGAAGTGGCAAAGGGGCAGAGGCACAAAGGCACAAAGTGAAAATAAGTAAACAGTGAATAGTGAATAGTGAAAAGTGAATAGAAGACTGGTAACGGTTCAAGCCGTTCAAGCGGCTCAAGCGGTTCAAACAGCCTGAGGTGGAGAAGAGCACGAAGAAATGTAAGAAAAAGAGCAAAGGGGCAGAGGTAGGACACTGGGGCGTCGTCAAGCGGTAAGACACAGGATTTTGGTTCCTGCATCCGGAGGTTCGAATCCTCCCGCCCCAACCAGGAGAGCAGACGGCTTAACCAATAAAAAAAAGTAACTATTCGGCCACAGATTCACACAGATGAACGCAGATAGATTTAAATACAGAGAAATAACGTAACTACTCAGTCTAAAGCTTACAGCCTATAGCCTACAGTCTAAACAACCTGAGCAGTTACAAGATTTGTATATGATAATAAACGAAAAAATATCAGTCCGCCAATCAGTGTGGCGGAGTGTAGATCTGTGGCTGAGTAGTTACTAAAAATGAGAAAAAAATGAATGACTATGTAATTTTTTCGGGCAACTCAACTCCTGAGCTTTCAAATAAAATCTGTGATTATTTAAAAGTTCCACTGGGCGGAGCCAAGGTTAAAACCTTCAGTGACGGGGAGATCCAGATCGAAATAAATGAAAACGTCAGAGCAAAAGATGTTTTTGTAATTCAATCGACATGTTTTCCTGTAAATGACAACCTTGTTGAGTTGCTTCTTATGATTGACGCATTCAAACGTTCTTCTGCGCGGAGAATAACCGCTGTTATTCCATATTATGGTTATTCAAGGCAGGATAAGAAGGTGGCTCCACGTGTTCCGATAAGCGCAAGACTGGTTGCCGATCTTCTAATTGTTGCGGGAACCAACAGGGTAATTACAATGGACCTGCATGCAGGACAGATCCAGGGTTTTTTTAATATTCCGGTCGACAACCTGTTTGCAGCCCCATTTATTATTGATTATATAAGATCGACGTTTCGGGATAATCTTGTTATAGTTTCTCCCGACGCAGGAGGAGCGGAAAGGGCAAGAGCTTATGCAAAGCGTCTTAATTGCGACCTGGCCGTGATCGATAAACGGCGGGAGGCTCCAAACAAGGCAAAGGCCATGTCGGTTATAGGAGAGGTGAAGGGAAAGGTTGCAATAATTCTTGATGACATGGTCGATACGGCAGGCACCCTTACGGAGGCTTCGGCTGCAATTATGGAATATGGAGCGAAAGAAGTTCACGCCTGCTGTTCGCATCCTGTTTTATCCGGTCCGTCAGTGCAGCGCATAAAAGATTCAGCTTTAAAGAGTATTATTGTAACAGATTCGATACCTTTGAGAGAAGAAGCTTCAAAGTGCACTAAAATTAAGGTATTATCAATATCAAAACTTGTCGGAGAGGCAATAATCCGTAGTTATAACGGAGATTCGGTAACCTCTCTGTTTGTATAGAAAGAAAGGATTCGAGGATTCCCGCCATAGTGATTGGCGGGCCTTCGGCAGGGGTCAAGCGGCAGGAAACCAGAAACTAAGAGGGTCAAAGGCACAAAGTGAAAAGGCGTTCCGCCATAAAAATTGGCGGACCTGCGGGAGGCGAAAGGCTGTCAGCTAATCCGCCAAACAGTGTGGCGGACAGTCTAACAACCTACAGACTAACTTTAGACACAGTTGAGTCTCCGGATGGAAACTAAATAAGATGCCCTCGTAAAAAGTCAAAATTCAGACGGCAAAGTAAAAAGCTCATTATGCAAGGCGCGCGAATCTTGAGGAATGAAGCGTACTTTTGGTACGCTGCAATGACGAAAGATGAAGCGCAACACAGCAGAATGACTTTTTAGGAAGCCGTCAAATAAGGAGGAGATACTTTTGGAATTCATACAGCTTAAAGCAAAGGTAAGAGAATCTGTCGGGAACAGTCCGGCCAGAGCATTGCGCCGCACTGGAGAAATTCCGGCTGTAGTCTATGGCCCTGGGAAAGACACGGTTTTACTGTCGGTTTCAACCAAAGAACTTGGAGATATATTAAAAAAGTCAAATGTAGGACAGGTTATCTTGAGCCTCGAGATCCAAAACGGCGGCCTGCATACGAGAACTGCCATGATCAAGGAATTGCAAATCCATCCTGTTTCAAGGAAATATCTGCATGTTGATTTCTATGAAATTGCCATGGATAGAAAGATCAAGGTTAAAGTTCCGGTTGTCACCAGGGGGATTGCAAAGGGTATAGATTTCGGTGGAATGCTTCAGGTTATCCAGAGGGAAATAGAGGTGCTGTGTTTACCTGCCGGAATCCCGAAAACAATCGAGATTGATATCGCCGAACTTAATATCGGCGATTCAATACATGTAAGAGACATCGTGCTTCCTGAAGGAGTTGAGATTCCTGCGGATGTGAATTATACGGTAGTAACTGTTCTTGCGACCAAGGTTGAAGAAAAGGTTGCTGAAGAAGAAGGCGAGGTTGTAGAAGAGACCGAAGCCAAGGAAGAAACAGAATAATGTATGCCAGATAAAAGAGTTTGCCTGGTTGCAGGGTTGGGTAATCCAGGTGATACATATGCCAAAACCCGTCATAATGCAGGCTTTATGGTGGTTGATGCATTGTCGGAGGCGTTTTCGATCCCGGTTGAGAAAAAAAAGTTCGAAGTGGTATATGGGCGTGGAACAATAAAAGGAGTTGATGTTGTTCTGGCAAAGCCGATGGCCTACATGAACAGAAGCGGTCCCCCGGTTCAAAACCTTTCAAATTTTTACAGAATTTTATGCGAGGATATACTGATCATTTATGATGACATAGACCTTGCTTTTGGAAGATTAAAAATAAATGTAAAAGGGGGGCATGGAGGTCACAAAGGCATAAAATCTTTAATAGATGCTTTTGGAGGAGATGATCTTCCAAGGCTCCGCGTGGGTGTCGGGCGTTCCGACTCCGGGATCAGTGTTTCCGATTATGTTCTGGGAAGGTTCAGCGATAAGGAAAAAGATGATCTTGACCGGATAATACAAACTGCCCGGGATGCCGCAGTTACGGTTCTTTGTGATGGAATAACAGAAGGGATGAACAGGTTTAACGAAAAAAGAACCATGAAGTCAAGCGATGAGGGGTAATGCCGGAAATCGAATATCGTACATCGTATATCGGGAATTAAATGTCGAAGTACGAAGTTCTATGTACGAAATAATACATGTGAAATACGGACCAGATAATAGAAACCGGAGAAACAAATAGAACACAGTAAAACGAAGGATTGACGAGCCCGTTGCGGCGCCAATCCTTTTTTGTTTGCTTGTTTCTGAAAAGTATGTTAGTAAGTCATAAATTATTTCCTGAGTTTTTCTGGAAGGAAATAATTTAGTAAACTTACTTATCCCGTTTATCGGGGTTAAATGTAAAACTCATTTGTAGCTATTCAGCCACAGATTTACACAGATGAACGCAGATAGGTTTAAATACAAAGAAATAATATCAGTCCGCCAATCAGTGTGGCGGAGCGTAGATCGGTGGCTGAGTAGTTACGTCTGTTTTACGTAAAAATAGACGATTTTTAATAATTTTTTTGCATGATGGAGTATATCAAATAATAATATGAGCCCAAAAAGAAACGGCAAACAGGTTAAAGTAAAAGTACAGGTGCAGGCTAAAAGAAAAGATGTGCGTGAGTTCCAGGTAGGAGATCTTGCCGTCTATCCGGCGCACGGGGTCGGGCGAATCGAGGCAATTGAAAACAAGGTTGTAAACGGTGAAAAGCACGATTTCTATATCATCAAGGTTCTGGAAAACGGCATGGTTATCATGATCCCGACATGGAACGTAGATTCGGTTGGATTAAGGGATGTTATAAGCGAACGGGAAGTTCCCAAGATTTATGAGTTCATGAGAAACAAGAAAGAGGTGCCTGTTGACAGCCAGACATGGAACCGGAGATACAGGGACTACATGGATAAAATTAAAACCGGTTCACTCTATGATGTCGCGGAGGTTTTCAGGGATCTTTATCTTTTAAAGCTAACAAAGGATCTTTCTTTCGGAGAGCGAAAGCTTTATGATACAGCCCAGACTCTTCTGGTCAGGGAACTTTCAACTGCAAGGAACACCAGCGAAGACAAGATATTTTCAGAGATCGAATCATTATTTGTCCGGGAGTAAATATTCAGCCACAGATTCACACAGATGAACGCAGATAGATTTAAATACAAAGAAAAAAATATCAGTGGTGATAAGCAAAACATAAACCAGAGACCAGAAACCGGGGTGGATTAAACCACGAAGGCCACGAAGAACACGAAGGGATCCGCCTGCGGCGAAGTGGATAGGGAAAAGTGAATGGTGATTTTGTTATTTGTGCTGACGAATCTGCTTCAGGGCAGCGTCTTGACGTGGTTGTCTCCTCATTAATTCCTTCCTGCTCAAGGTCCATTGCCGCTTCCCTCATTCTGCACGGAAAAATAACCGTACAGGATAATGTAAAAAAACCCGGATACAGAGTAAAATACGGCGATAAGATATCCGGGACAATTCCCGATCCGGAGCCTGTCAGGTACCTTCCCGAACCTATTGAATTGAATGTCCTGCACGAGGACGCGGATATTATAGTAATAAACAAACCGCCTGGCATAGTTGTCCATCCCGCGCCAGGTCATTATTCGGGGACTCTTGTCAATGCTCTCTTGTATCATTGCCCGGACCTCCCTGGAATAGGGGGCGAAATAAGGCCGGGGATTGTTCACAGGCTTGATAAGGATACGTCAGGAGTGCTTGTTGTTGCAAAGAATGATGCCTCCCTCACGTCTCTTGCATATCAGTTCAGGGAAAGAAAGATCAGGAAAAAGTATCTCGCCCTTGTTCATGGAAGCATGGAACAGGATTCAGGCTCAATTGCTTTTCCAATAGGAAGGCATCCATCTGATAGAAAAAAAATGTCCGTATTAACACGCAAACCGAGAATGGCGGAAACCGCCTGGGAGGTTGCGGAACGTTTTGAGACAGCAACACTGATCAGGATAGATCTTAAAACAGGCCGCACCCATCAGATAAGGGTTCACTGCGCAGCAATCAGGCATCCTGTTGCGGGAGACCTGGTTTATGGCGGCAGATTAAAATCATCTGAAAAATCAAAGGTGAAAGAGTCCGCCTCTGACGGATTGAGATCGGCAAAAAGGCAGATGCTTCATGCCTGGAGAATAAGATTCAACCATCCCGGCACAAAGAAAACAATTGAATTTGAAGCGCCTGTTCCGGATGATATGGCGGAACTGATATCGGAACTGAAGAAACTTAAATCATTCCCTTGAAGGCAAAGAAAGCGAGAGACAGCAGCCCAGCAGTGGCAAGTCCTATCGAAGTATCCTGAAGCGGTTTCGGAACCCTTGCAAGAAGTATCCGCTCACGCACTCCTGCAAAAAGGATGAGCTTTCAAGAATATTTTTCGATAAAATAAATATCATGCAAGCTTAACCAATGATGTTGGATCACCTCCAAAAGAGTCGGTGATCCTGTGAGGATTCAATCCTGGAATCCTGGACCCCTTTCTCCCAACTAAATTGGGAGGAGAACTATAATGTTTTATCAATTTAATTTTGTTGACAATAAGTTTTTGTTTTGGTTAATATCACACGTCCAAGGTGAGCTGTATGGGTTTGAGTCTTAAACTATAAATAACGGCTCCTAACCCCGATAAACGGGATAAGTACCTTCACGAAGTAATTTTCTGCCACTCTTTTCAGTACCCCCTTGAGGCGTAGAAATGAGCAGAAGATTATTTCTAAGGTACTAATAACATGGAGGTCCCTGTGAAAATAAGAGTTGTACGGTTATTGGTTTTGGTGTTTTTAACCGCATTCGGTCTTTTTTATAATGCGGATGTGGTCGAGTGCGGCGACAAGAAGGAAGGAGAAACGGAAGCAAACGGCGATGCCGTCTCTATCAGGGATATTGTGATTACCGGCAACACGGTTATCGATTCCGAAACCCTCAATAAACTGGTTGAGCCGTACAAAAACAAAGACCTTTCGATGGAAGAGATGAGCAAGGTGACC
>JAUYEO010000099.1 GCA_030689795.1 Desulfobacterales bacterium
GGACTTTCCGACATGGAATCTTTTGACCTTATCCCTTTTGAAGCTGCCATAAGGCACAACGTCGTCGGAATTATGCTGTCCCACATTCTTTATACCGGAATTGACGGGAAATGGCCTGCAAGCCTCTCCGTGAAAATAGCAAAAGAGCTTCTCCGCGACTGCATGGGTTATGAAGGTATTGTAATGACGGATGACCTCGACATGGGAGCCGTAAAAAATCATTTTGACATCAGGACATCGGTCAGGCAAATCCTTTCTGCCGGAATAGATATGACTCTTATATGCCATGCAGGGCCCAATATTGAAGCCGCTTTTGAGGAAATATTGAAGAATATGCGTGATTCGGCGCAGATACGGGCGGATGCCGTAAAATCGGTCTGCAGAATTTTGCGGCATAAGGAAAAATACCTGTGTTCTTTACCGTGATGCTGCAAGAGCTGCCTTAAGGGATTCCATGGCAGGCGGCATCTTCTCTTCCAGGATTTTTGAAAAGTTGTAGGAAAGAATGTGCTTCTCATCTTTTCCCGTCATGAGCTGGTAGATGTTGTAATACCTGTCTGTTTTTGATCCTTTTAATTCATGTGTCCAGATTATTTCATCATCGCTTAAGCGCCTTAAGCGCAGTGTTATGTCAAGATCCGTTTCATAGGAGACATAAGGAAGACCTATTATGCGGGTGCACCACGCATAAAATCCCGACCCGTAATAATAGCATCTTTCCCTGAGCGTGGTTTGCCTGAGTATCCCTTCGAGGCGCCATTTTGTCTTTGCGTATCTCTCTTCCGGAAGATAGACCGTTTTTTCAAAGAGACCGTTTTCGCTTATGTTCCTGTATATCGCCCTTGCAAAGGAAGATTTGAACGGAAAAGAATTGTATGAGGAAAATCCGGTAAAGGTATCGGGCGTTTCGGAAACAAAATCGATCCATAAAACGCCCGGAATAAAGCCTATCCATTTTTTCGCGTCGCTTGTTGTTCCCTGCGGTCTTAAATCGATAAATTCATCGACGCCGAGCGTTCCCTCAAAAGGTTTTGAAGGAGTATACCTGCTTGTTCTGTAATCAAGGGAATTGTCAAGTTTACTTACTGCGCACGATGTTAAAATGAGAGAGGCACATATTATAACCGTTGCCTGAAGGATTTTATTTATAGACATGACATATCTCCTTTTCCAATCCTCTTCTTGTTTTTTCTTTGTGAGCTTCGGACCTTCGTGTGAGAAATAAAACCCTGAATGAGGTCTCTAATGCGCTCTTGAAAATACATCTAGGCTCAAATCCTGCCTGCCGCCGTTTATAAGATTGTAATACCCTGCTGCGGCTATCATGGCGGCATTATCCCCGCAGAGGGCGGGAGAAGGCATATGGACTTTTATCCCCGACAGACCGGCATCTTTCTTTACCTTTTCCCTCAATCTCTTATTTGCCGCAACTCCCCCGACTATCGAGATGTGTTTGCATCGCTTTTCTTTGGCGGCAAGGAGAAGTTTGTAACATAGAACGTCAACGACCGACTCCTGGAAACCTGCTGCGATATCGGGGAGCATTTCTTTGTATTCGGCAGAATGTGTCCGGATAAAACGGCTGACCGATGTCTTTATCCCGCTGAAGCTGAAATCAAATTCCGATTTATCAAGGTAAGGTCTCGGAAAATGAATTTTGCCGGGATCTCCTTTTTCGGCGAGCATTCCTATGATGCTTCCCCCCGGGTATCCGAGGCCGAGCATTTTGGCAACCTTGTCAAATGCTTCTCCAGCCGCATCATCGCGGGTTTGTCCGAGAAGCTCCATGCCGGTGTGGGAAGTGACAAAATAAATGCCAGTGTGCCCGCCTGAAGCAAGAAGAGAGATGAAAGGAAAGGGGGGCGGATCAGGCTCGAGAAAAACAGAGTTGATATGTCCTTCAAGGTGATTCACGCCTGTCCATGGTATACCGAGGCCGAATGCAAACGCCTTTGCAAATGAGAAACCGACCAGCAGGCAGCCGATAAGTCCGGGTCCCCGTGTAACGGCTATTGCATCAACACGCCCCGGCTCGAGGCCCGATGTTTTTATTGCCTCCCTGACTACCGTGACAATGGCCTCTATGTGTTTTCGGGAGGCAAGTTCCGGAACTACCCCGCCGTACCGGGAATGAACCTCAATCTGGGATGATATTATTGAAGAGAGTATCGTGGTTCCATTATCGACAACTGATGCGGCGGTTTCATCGCAGGATGTTTCAATTCCAAGAATAATCATGGGGAATTCAGTTTAAAAACCTTGATAAGTATATTCTGATATTTATCATACCCATTTTAATTTCGCCTGAGAGTTTTTTCTTTCCGCGACATCTCCGATAAGAAATGTCTTTTCATTGATGGCTGCAAAGCGTTCCATAACTTCGTGCGCCGATTTTTCCGGCACAATTGCGACCATGCCTATCCCGTTATTGAAAGTTCTCATCATCTCTTCTTCGGAGATATCCCCGGCCTCTTTCAGATAATTAAAGACAGGAGGTATATCCCAGCTTCCTTTTTTAATCCTCAACATGCACGTTTCGGGTATTATACGGATAATATTTTCAGATATTCCTCCGCCTGTTATGTGCGCCAGCCCGTGGATCGGAAGATCCTTCAACTGGCTGAGAATTATTCCTGAATAGATTCTTGTGGGAGTAAGTAGCTCTTCTCCTATAGTTCTGCCGAGTTCGGGGATATAGGAGTCTATTTTCAGTTTCAGAAGATCAAAGCATATCTTGCGCGCAAGAGAATATCCGTTGCTGTGAAGTCCGCTCGAAGTAATGGCAATTAGTTTGTGCCCCATGCGTATGCCGGAGCCGTCTATGATCTTGTTGTAATCTACAAGACCTACTGCAAAGCCTGCAAGGTCATACTCGTTTTTCTTGTAAAATCCGGGCATTTCGGCTGTTTCACCGCCTAAAAGAGCGCATTTCGCCTGTTTGCATCCTTCTGCGATGCCCTTAATGACATCAATGGCTATTTCCGTATCGAGCTTTCCGGTGGCAAAGTAATCAAGGAAAAATAAGGGTTCGGCTCCCTGAACCAGGATATCGTTCACGCTCATTGCAACAAGATCAATGCCGACCGTGTCATGTTTGCCGGCCATGAAGGCAACTTTCAGTTTTGTTCCTACTCCGTCCGTTGAGCTTACGAGCACAGGCTTCTGCATGTTTGTTGTGTTAAGGGAAAACAGGCCGCCGAATCCGCCTATTTCACCTATTACGCCCGACCTGCTTGTTTTTTTTGCAATTTCTTTTATTGATTCAATCAGCCTGTTTGCCTTATCGATGTCAACACCCGCATCGGCATATGTCAGTGATTCTTTCATATTAAACTCCGTGTTATATAAAAATGGAATCAGGCATACCCATACCAAGCCAAATGAATATTTTCCCCAGACATGGCAGATACAGGTTATTCAAAACGCCCGAATCGTATTGGCTTATTTGGGTATATATTGATAAGGTAAGCATGTCTGATTTTTTGTTGAAAGTAAATCGAATTTAAACCGATCAGACTCAAAAGTCAAAACAAATTTTTTGACATAAGATGACATATATTGTAACTAAACGCAGATATTAATTAATATTAACTTACCGGAAGAGATGAGGCTTATATCATGAACAAGTTTGCGCGACTTGACCGTTTACCGCCGTATGTCTTTGCGACAGTCAACAAGATAAAGATGGATGCAAGGCACGCAGGAGAAGATATAATCGATCTCGGCATGGGGAATCCCGATCTTGGAACGCCACAGCATATTGTCGACAAGCTGACCGAAGCCGCCCAGAAGCCGCCTAATCATCGTTATTCCGCCTCTATGGGGGTAACCAAACTGAGAATGGCTATAGCAGGCTGGTACAAGCGCAGGTTCGATGTGGATATTGATCCCGATAACGAAGCTATTGTGACAATAGGCGTAAAGGAAGGGTTATCCCATCTTATTCTTGTTACAATAAGGCCCGGGGACGTAATTTTTACCCCCACGCCGACTTATCCCATTCATCCGTTCTCTGCAATAATTGCGGGAGGGGATGTCCGGGGAATTCCGGTCGGGCCCGGTTGCGATTTTTTTGAGAACCTTATCAATGCCACACGGCAGACGTGGCCGAAGCCGAAAGTTCTCATAATAAGCTATCCCCACAATCCGACTACCGAAGTGGTGAACCTCGACTTTTTCGAAAAGATAGTCGAATATGCGAAGGAGCACGATATAATGGTCATCCACGACTTCGCATATGCAGACCTTATTTTTGACGGTTATACCGCTCCGAGTTTTCTGCAGGCCAAGGGCGCAAAGGATGTCGGGGTCGAATTCTTTTCGCTTTCAAAGAGCTATAACATGCCGGGTTGGCGCGTGGGTTTTTGCGTCGGTAATCCTGAGATTGTCGCCGCTTTGCGCAGAATAAAAAGCTACCTTGATTACGGGATATTCCAGCCGATTCAGATAGCGTCGATCATCGCTTTAAACGGTCCGCAGGATTGTGTAAAAGAGATATGCAATACATACAGGGAGCGGAGGGATGCCCTTATAAACGGACTTGGCAGGGTAGGCTGGGATATTAAAAGCCCGAAGGGGACGATGTTTGTATGGGGGAAAATTCCCGATAAATATTTAAAGATGGGTTCGGTGGAATTTTCCAAGTTTCTTATAAAGGAGGCGCAGGTTGCGGTTGCGCCAGGTCTCGGGTTCGGTGAGTACGGGGATGAATATGTCCGCTTCGCACTCATTGAAAATGCGATGCGCATAAACCAGGCCGTTCGCGGAATCAAAAAGATTCTGTAGATTATTAAATTAGGACGCGGATTTTCGCCGATAAACGCAGATAATTATATTAGTTCTTTATATTAAAATCCGGGCGGTCTGCGTTCATCTGCGTCCAAAACACAAATTCCTATACTGTAAATTTATGGATCTACAGACGGAGGCTGTTTGTATGAGAAAAATTAATATAGGTTTGCTGGGTTGCGGAACAGTCGGAACAGGGGTCGCAAAAATACTTCTTGAAAAGAAAGACCTCATCAGCTCAAGAGTGGGAGCCGAATTGAAGTTAAAATATGTTGCCGATCTTGATCCGGCCCGCGACAGAGGGATTAAATTCGATGAAGGAGTATTTACCGGCGATGCCTTTAAAGTAATTGATGATCCTGAAACGGATATAATACTTGAAATGATAGGCGGTGAGAAGACGGCGAAGGATTTGATTTTAAGGGCCATAGAGAACAAAAAACAGGTCGTGACGGCAAACAAGGCTCTTCTCGCGTCCTGCGGGAATGAAATATTCAGGGCTGCCGCCGCAAAAGGAGTTGACGTTGCATACGAAGCAAGCGTCGGAGGCTGTATTCCGATTATTAAAACCCTGAGAGAATCCCTTGCCGGAAACCAGGTCAAATCGATGGTAGGGATATTAAACGGAACATGCAACTATATCCTGTCAAAGATAACGGATGACGGAAGCAGGTTTGAATCGGCGCTTTCCGAGGCACAGGCAAAAGGGTTTGCCGAAGCCGACCCTGCTCTTGACATCGAGGGGCTTGACACGGCCCACAAGCTTGCCGTTCTCAACTCGATCGCCTACGGCATGGAGATTAATTTTAAGGATATTTATATAGAAGGCATTTCAAAGATCACCCCGCTTGACATCGAGTTTGCAGGCCAGTTCGGTTACAGGATCAAGCTTCTCGCAATAAGCAAAAACAGGGGCGCCTCTGTAGAGGCAAGAGTGCATCCGACAATGATCCCTTTTCAAAACCTTCTGTCGAATGTCAACGGCCCTCTTAATGCCATTACGGTATCGGGTGACGCAGTCGGAGATATCCTGCTTTACGGGCTGGGCGCCGGCATGATGCCCACGGCAAGCGCCGTTATAAGCGATACGGTCGATCTTGCAAGAAATATTCTCTCCGGTTCGGTCGGAAGAATTCCCCTGCTTTCGTTCCGGATGGCGGATATCAGGAAGATATCTGTTATGCCTGTTGACGAAATATCAACCCATTACTATTTCAGGTTTGCGGCTCTTGACCGGCCCGGAGTGCTTTCAAAAATATCGGGCATTCTCGGCAAGTACGGCATAAGCCTTAAGTCGGTGCATCAGAAAGGGCGCAAAACAAACGGATCGGTGCCGATCGTTATGCTGTCACACCTCTGTAAGGAGGCAGATGTGAAAAAGGCGCTTGATGAAATATCTCAGCTTGATATTGTGAGCACAAGACCGGCGTTGATAAGAATTGAAGATAACGACCAGGAAGATTAATAGATTATTGAAGGAGATTTATGCACATTGTCTGCTGTGACCTGGAAGGTGTTTTTGTTCCCGAGATATGGATCAATGTCGCCGTGAAAACAGGAATTGAAGAATTAAGGCTTACCACCAGGGATATATCGGATTATGATGTGCTGATGAAAAGGCGCCTTAAGATACTCAACAGGGAGCATCTTAAAATAACCGATATACAGAATGTGATTGCCGGCCTGGATCCTCTTGAAGGAGCCGTGGAATTCATTGACTGGCTCAGGTCGGTGACGCAGGTTATAATCGTATCGGATACCTTCGTTCAGTTTGCGGGTCCGTTGATGAAGAAACTGGGATCGCCGACCCTCTTCTGCAACACCTTGACAATCGGGGCCGGCGGGGCAGTTGAAGGGTATAATCTGCGCCAGAAGGACGGCAAGAAAAAAGCCGTAATTGCATTAAAAAGCCTCGACTACAGCGTTATAGCTGTAGGAGATTCCTATAACGATATCGCCATGCTCAAGGAGGCGGACCGCGGTATACTTTTCCGCCCTCCCGTGAATGTCGTAACCGAGTTCCCGGAGCTTCCGGTCACATACGAATACAGCGAGCTTAAGGAGTTGATCATAAAAGAAATAGACGGGGCTTGCTGATTAAACGGAGCGGTGATGTTTAATGCTGAAACACAGAACAACATACAGGGTGATTTACGGCGATACGGACAACATGGGCTATGCCTATAATGCGAATTACCTGCGCTGGTTTGAAATGGGGCGCGGGGAGATGTTCAGGGCGCTGGGGCTGACTTACAAGGAGATAGAAGCAGAAGGGTTTTTCCTGCCTGTTTCGGAAGTTTTGTGCAAATTCCTCTCCCCTGTCAAATATGACGATCTCCTGATAATAGAAACAACCCTTGACACAGGCGTTAAAGGCGGCATGAAGTTTGACTACTGCATATATGATGAAGACGGAGTGAGAGTCCGCGCAAAGGGCTATTCGAAGCATGCCTTTGTCGACCGGAACGGGAGAGTTGTGCGTCCGCCCGGCTTTATCGCTGATGTTGTAAAGAAAAACAGCGGAAAGTGATATCCATATGAATATAGATGTATTAAAATTCAAAGAATGCAGGGTGCTTGTCATAGGCGATCTCATGATAGATGAGTACCTGTGGGGAGATGTCGACAGGATATCGCCTGAAGCGCCCGTCCAGGTTGTTGACGTGAAGAAAGAGGAGTTGACTCTCGGCGGATCGGGAAATGTCGTGAACAATCTTGTCGCCCTCGGAGCAAAGGTCTTTGCTGCCGGCGTCATAGGAACGGGCAGAAACGGGAACATGTTGCTTAAAAGGCTCGGATATTCAGGAGTGGATGCAGGGGGAGTTGTTCAGGAGCACGGGCGGCCTACTACGAGAAAAACAAGAATTATAGCGGCTCATCAGCATGTTCTGAGAATTGATCGTGAGACAAGAAAAGAGATTTCAGATGAAACTCTTGATAAAATCACGCGTTTCATAGAGAAAGTAATTCCTGAAACGGATGTGGTGATTGTCTCCGATTACGGTAAGGGTCTTATTACGAAAACCCTGATGGCAAGAGTCGTTAAATCGGCGGAAAAACACGGGAAGATAATCATAGCGGACCCCAAGGGCCTTGATTATTCGAAGTACTCGGGCGTCACACTGATTACCCCGAACAGGAAAGAGGCTGCTCTTGCTTCCGGGGTTGAGATAACTAGTAACTCATCCCTTATGGAGGCGGGAGCAAAAATTATTGACCGCGCCGGTATTGAAAGACTCCTTGTTACCTGCGGTAAGGATGGAATGGTGCTTTTTGAAAGAGACAAAAAACCATATAAAATCAGGACCGAGGCGAGGCAGGTTTTTGATGTTTCCGGTGCAGGCGACACGGTGATAGCAGTGCTGGGGCTTTGTCTTGCATCCGGCGCATCGTTCAGAGCCGCGGCTTCTGTTGCCAATACCGCCGCAGGGATAGTAGTAGGAAAGGTCGGCACAGCCACGGTTTCTGAGAAAGAACTTACAGCCGCCTTAATGCCGCGATCCACTCCATTATCAGTGAACTTAAGGAAAAAGGAAAGAAACTAGTTTTCACAAACGGCGGTTTCGATCTTCCGCATGCAGGCCATGTAATGCTTTATTTCAAGGAAAGCCCCGAAGGAATAATTTTTAAAATTCACGTTCAGCCGCGTTCTTCAAAAAACATGGTTGCCGGGCTTTTGGGAGATGCCCTGAAAATAAAGCTTACGGCCCCTCCCGTTGATGGCGCAGCAAACGTCATGTGCATCAAATACCTTGCAAAAAGCCTTTCGGTTTCCGGATCACGCCTTGAAATTATTTCCGGGCACACCGGAAAGACGAAATACATACTCCTTAAATATGGCAGCAATTCATTGCCGGGCAAACCTGAAGAGTTGAAATCAAAAGTAGAATCACTGATTCCAATAAAATAAGGGTCATCTCCAATATTATTATTCGGGGACCAGGGCTATCACAACAAGGAAAGCCTGTCAGAACTTCAGAAAACAAACACTTGAACCCTCGAATCCTGGGCCCCTTTTTTCCAACTATTCATCTTCCCCATACTGACTCTGCAGCTTTACAATCCTCGCATCAACCGCAAGCCCTTCATTTATTGCAAGCCCTTTTTTATCGAGCTGGCGCGTGATTTCGGAATTGATCTGCTCCATCGCCTTTTTAGACAATCTTTTTCTGAAGCGCGAAAAGGTCGAGTGGGCCGGGGATGGGTCTGTAAGAGGTATCCCAAGGAATTTTTTAAAGGATATCCTATCGTTTATGTAGCATTCGAGTTCAGGGTCGGAATTTATCCTGAACCATTTCTGGAGAAGAATACATTTAAAGAGAAGCAGGGGAGGATAAGCGCCTGCTCCTTTAATGCTCCTGCCGGTACTGTAATATTTGACGAGAATCTCTTCAATGGAGGCCCAGTTGAGCAAATTGTTTATTTTAGTGAGGTTATCAAGACAGCGGTTTTTATTCATCGAGCTCTTGAGCAGAAACTCGGCAAAATTCATGTCCTGGTTTGCTTTTTTAAAACCCATGTCGGCCTCCGGCAGGAAATTGCAGTTTAGAAGTTATATGGCTTAAATAATTACCGATGTCAATATAATACAAATATTTAAGATATTTAATTGGTAAACGGAGAATGGAAGAGGTCAAGAGTTCGAGGTTTCAAGAAATGGTGGATACTTAAGGGCAAAGCACAAAGCGAATATCGAAGTACTAAGTTCGAAACTAAGAGCGGGAACCAATAAACAGGGTCAAGCAGCAAGGTCCACACGGGATTAGGGGACTCTTTCGGATCTGATCCAAAATATTAAAATAAACAGCTTGACTTATCGGGGAGAATTGAGTAACAGTACCACTCTCCAAAACGAAACAAACATTGATGCGGGGTGGAGCAGTCTGGTAGCTCGTCGGGCTCATAACCCGAAGGTCATAGGTTCAAATCCTGTCCCCGCTACCAAATAAATCAAGGGGTTAGGCAAACAGCTTAACCCCTTTTTCTTTTGACAAAATATCATATCCAGCACTATACTCGCACTTGGTCAAAATTGGATGTTCTTCAAAGGTCTCAGACTGTTATCGTGATGGATATTTTGTCTTTTCAGTTGCGAAGTAAAGCTTATTGCTCAATAGAAACGTTCTGTTAAGGAGCTTCTTTGGTTATGGAATTGCATTTTAAATATGATAACGGCCCTGTAGATGAAGCCATCAAGCAGTTAATAGACATATCGGGCGATATCTCTCGCCCTGCTATCGTCAGGGAGATGATATTGGCATCGTTAAAAGCCGGTCAGGAAGATAACGGGAAAGTTGATTTAAAGCTCATGAATGCCTCCTTAAAGGAAATGCGCTTTACAGCAAAAGTATTTGGCCCTTACCGCCATGTAAAGAAAGTTGCTGTATTTGGTTCAGCACGAAAGCAGCCGGATGAGGCTGTTTATAAGATGGCACGGCAGATGGGCTCAAAGTTAGTCGAATCGGGATATATGGTTATAACAGGAGGCGGTCCCGGTATCATGCAGGCTGTTCATGAAGGCGCCGGTCCGGAGCATTCCTTCGGAGTAAACATACGCCTTCCTTTCGAACAAAAATCCAACCCTGTCATCGAGGGGAATCCCAAAAATATAGTTTATAAATATTTTTTTACCCGGAAAGTGGCCTTTCTCAAAGAATCTGACGCGGTTGTGCTTTTTCCCGGAGGATTCGGCACTCTGGATGAAGCCATGGAAACCCTTACCCTTGTGCAGACAGGCAAGCGTAATCCATTGCCGATTATCCTTGTGGACGAACCGGGCGGTACATATTGGTCAAAGTGGATTCGTTTTATAAACGAAGAACTTCTGGAACATAGTTATATCGGTAAATCAGATTTGAACCTGTTTGAACGCGCTGATTCTGTGGATGATGCAGTTCACAGAATTAGCCGATTCTATTACAGGTATCATAGTCTTCGGTACATCGGCGACCAACTCGTAATACGTCTTGCATCCTCTCTTGATGAAGAAAAAATACGAAAACTTAAAACCACCTATAACGATATCTTATTGCCACAGGGAGACATTTATCTTTCAGGGCCTCTCCCGGAAGAAATTGAAGAACCTGAAATCAGTCATCTCCCAAGACTCATTATGGATTTCAATCGAATAAACTCCGGAAGACTGAGAAATTTCATCGATGAGATAAATCGTGACTATCCCATTTCAAAACCTATTTAACACAATCATAAGGCACGCATGGTGAAAGAAGTCTCGATATACAGCAATCAGTCGCTCATAGCGTACAACCAAGCGGCGAAAATTAGACAGCCAAAGGATATCGGGGATATCTAAAGTTTAACATCAAAACGCACAATTTATATGGCTCGCCTTTATAGGGAGAAAGATTCTCCCATGGATCGGTTGAGTGTATCTTGATGAGCTATGATATTGACGGTTTTATTTAATTCCTTAGCGAATTATCCGGCGGACGAA